>JBIKNT010000172.1:0-3970 GCA_044358465.1 Ilumatobacteraceae bacterium | reverse complement strand
GCAGGTTGGTTCCGCCAGCAGATGCAACTCGGGGTGAGCCCGGCACGGCAAAGACCTCAATGTTGCGCCGAATTGCTTCAGCAACGGTGAGCATCGAACCACCCGACTCGCGCGACTCCACCACAACTACCACTTCAGATAGTGCGGCAATAATGCGATTACGTTGAGGGAAGCGGTAGGGCTCGGGCTGTACCCCTGGCCCGTATTCACTTACCAAAAGCCCGCAGTCACCTACCCATTCCCACAACCCAGCATTACTTTTGGGGTACACCACATCGAGCCCGCACGCCACAACACCAATGGGTTTTCCGAGTGCGCCATGACCCACGTGCGCCACTTCCTCGTAATGCAATTTCATTCCGTGATGTACCGCGCCATCTATTCCGCGAGCAAGACCCGACACCACTGCAATTTCGTTGGCTGCTAATTGCTCACCAAATTCTCGCGCGGTGTAGACCCCCGATGGTGTTGGCGACCTTGTGCCCACAATACCCACACGTCGTTGCTGCAAAGCACTGAGCGAACCCCTGTAGAAAACCACCGCTGGAGGCGTGGGGTCGTAGCGCAAGTTGCGTGGATAATTCGGATCACCTATATAAACCACTTCTATATTTTCTTGCTCACAACGTTCACAAATGCGTGCAACAGCTTCATCGGTGATGACATCATCACACACTGCTCTTGCCCAAGCTTCTTCAGGTTCCTCATGCAACAGTGCAATACGCAACTTCTTTGGCGTCATGCCGTCGAGTTGAGAAAGCGCAGCCGCGTATGCCCATGCCGGCAAACCAAGGAGTTTGCTCATCACGCAACTTCTCTTTCATGCAGGCGAGTACGCATGAGAAGCGCCACACGAACAGTGTCTTGCTCAATCTCTCCGTCATTACCCGACAAGTCGGCAAGCGTGCGAGCAACACGGCGAATGCGGTGATACCCACGCCCTGTGAGCCGACCACGTTCCAATTCGCTGCGCAGAACATCACGTGCTGCGTTCGTGAGTGGCGCATAGGTATCTAACTCTTGAGCAGACAACCGAGCATTCACACCACCCGAGCGATGCAACGACAGTTCCCGTACGCGCGCAACACGTTGACGCACTGCCGTGCTTGATTCTCCTTCACATACATCGAGCAGCTCCTCTACTCCCGTCATGGCCACAGCAACGCGCAGATCGAAACGATCGAGAAAGGGCCCAGACAACCTGCGTAAATACCTGGCTCGCGCTGTTTCATTGCATACGCATGCCCCGGGTGCGCCACCACCACACGGGCAAGGGTTGGTAGCGCCGACCAATAGAAACCTTGCAGGCAAAGTGACTCCAGCACTTGCTCGCGCAATACGCACTTCACCTTCTTCTAGTGGTTGGCGCAATGCATCGAGTACCGATGGCATGAACTCACCCACTTCGTCTAAGAAAAGCACACCGCCATGCGCCAACGATGCTTCACCTGGACGCAAGACGCCACTTCCCCCACCCACCATTGCAATCATCGAAGCACTGTGGTGCGGCGCGCGAAACGGAGGAAACGAAATGAGCCCGCCTGGCGGCAACGACGCCCCTGCAGCTGAGTGAATCATCGTTGCTGTCACTGCTTCTTCATTTGTGAGTGGTGGTAATAAACCAGGCAAACGCTCTGCGATCATTGTTTTGCCTGCACCAGGTGAACCCACAAATAAAATATGGTGACCACCAGCAGCCGCAATTTCTGCAGCAAGACGTGCTGTGGGTTGCCCGCGCACATCACTCATGTCTGCAAAGCGAGTAGATCCTTTCACGCTCTCTTGAGACGACGTATCGGCCCATTCGCACTCTCCACGTAAAGCAAGTACAACATCGCGCAAGGTGGCTGCACAATGAATACTGCGTGGGCTCGCTACTTTTGCTTCGCGCGAATTGGGTGGTGCTACTACAACGCGATATTCACGCAGCCCAGCAACGAGCGGTGCTGCGCCAGGCACTGGGCGCAACGACCCATCGAGTCCGAGTTCGGCAACAAAAGAGTATTCGGCCAAGTTGTCGCTGGGTATTTGCCCACTAGCGCTCAAGATTCCCATCGCTAAAGCAAGGTCGAGCCCCACCCCACCTTTGCGTTGACTACTCGGCGCCAAGTTCACCGTGATCTTCTTGTTTGGCCATTCAGCTCCACTAGAAAGCAAAGCCGCACGTACACGGTCGCGCGCTTCTCGACACGCTTCGTCGGGAAGACCAACGACTGTGAACCCAGGCAAACCACTACCAATATGCACTTCAACAGAAATCGGCGTTCCTTGAATGCCCAACAATGTTGCCGACCTAATGCTTGAAAACATGAGACCTCACTTTCGTCACGATGAAATGCATCCCGTAGGAAAATGCATGTGGGAAACTGTCGACAGTGAAGAAATCACCTCAACATCTCCATGTGTGGCGACGTAGTGCTTTTGTGGCAATAAGTTGTGCAATTTTTATGGCAGGGGCCTCTTCATGCTCCGAGCCAAAGCGCACCGGAACTCAGTTTTGCCGCCAGTTGGCCAAAGAAATGGCACAAATCAACGCACCCATTGCAACGCAAAACGATATTGACCTTTTAGTTGCTAGCTACGAGCGAATCGGCGAAGTTGCACCTATCGATGTGTCTAAAGATTGGGATGCGCTCACGGCCTTACTTGCCGACGCCTCTCGCATTAACACCGGCAATGCCACCGATGTTGAAGCTGTTACCAAGCACGCTTATGAAAGCAACACCGCTGCGCAACGCGCAATGAAGTGGACTCTCGATACGTGTGCGGTTGATATCAGCGGATCTCGCCCCGCTTCACAATGACCTTGTCGACCAATCCGTATTCCTGAGCCAACTCGGCGGTAAACCAACGGTCACGTTCGCTGTCGGCTTGAATTTGGGCGATTTCTTTACCTGAGTGAAATGCAGTGAGTTCTGCCATCTTGTGCTTCACGTGGTGCAACTGCTCGGCTTGAATGGCGATGTCGGTGGCTTGGCCACGCAAACCAGCAAGTGGTTGATGCATCATGATGCGAGCGTTTGGCAAGGTGTAGCGCTTTCCCTTTGCACCAGCGGTGAGCAGGAACTGCCCCATTGAGGCCGCAAGACCCATGCACACTGTTGCAATGTCGCACGAAACAAACTGCATGGTGTCGTAAATGGCCATACCGGCAGTGATGGAACCACCTGGGCTGTTGATATAGAGCCAAATATCGGCATTGGAGTCTTCGCCTTCGAGGTACAACAACTGCGCACAAATTTGGTTGGCAATGTCGTCGTTGACATCGGTACCGAGCATGATGACACGGTTTTTCATGAGGCGGCCGAACACGTCGAAACGAGCGTCTCCTGAACCCGAGTCGGCTCCCATTGGAGTGATAATGGACGATGTGTTGTGCGACACGTGCGAAGTCATGTAATTAGGTTAGTGCCCATCGCCCTCGGTCTCTCAGTTACGTAGCCATAAAAATGACATACCACCGACAGAAAGTGGCAGAATGTCGGCGTGGAAAACGCAGAATCCCCCTTTCTCGCCAATGCCGATGAGCTCCTTGAACACAACGCCACATTTGTGGAGGTATTCGCCGACCACGGCCTCAGTGTTAAGCCCATACGCCGCCTCGCCATTGTGGCCTGCATGGATAGCCGCATGGACATTTTCCAAATGCTGGGTCTCGACCATGGCGATGCACACATCATTCGAAACGCAGGCGGCGTGGTCACCGATGATGTTGTGCGCTCGTTGGTTCTTTCACAACGCCGTTTGAATACGCGCGAAATCATTTTGATTCATCACACCAACTGTGGTTTAGAGAATTTAAATGAGAGCGACTTCTACGACGAATTGGTGAGCGAAAGTGGCATTAAGCCCGGCTGGTCTTTGGAAGCATTCAAAGACCCACATGAAGATGTGCGTCAAAGCATGAGCAGGCTCAAGCACTCACCGTTCATCTTGCACAAAGACCACATTCGCGGCTTCGTTTATGAAG
>JBIKNT010000171.1:0-3995 GCA_044358465.1 Ilumatobacteraceae bacterium | reverse complement strand
GCGCCGTGCTGGTCGCACAGTTTGCGCAGTTGTTGCAGGTAGCCCTCTTTCGGTGGAAACACTCCACCAGCACCTTGCAATGGTTCGGTAATAACCGCGGCAAGACGATCTGCATTTTGTGACATGAGGAGCGACATCGCTTCAATGTCGTCGGGGTCTACTTGTACAACGTCGGCAAGAAGTGTTCCATACCCTTCACGGTTGGGCGGAATACCTTGGGCGCTGGTGCCGCCATAGTTGGTGCCGTGATACCCACGACCACGAGAAATAATGAGCGTGCGTTCCGGGTGGCCTGCTTGAACATGAGCAAGTCGAGCAAGTTTCATCGCCGAGTCGACACTCTCGGAACCGCTGTTGCAGAGAAAAACTCTCGAGTCGACAATGGGGGAGAGTGAAGCAATGCGCTCGCACAGTTCTTCAGCCACTTTTGTGGTGAAAGGGTCAAAAGCAGAGTAGGCCTCGATGGTGGAGACCTGAGCTGAGATGGCAGCGGCCATTTCTGCACGGCCGTGACCAATGGCGCAATACCAGAGGCTCGCCATGCCGTCGATGTATTCATTTCCTGCGGTGTCGTAAATGCGGGCCCCGTCGCCGCGGGCAATCTCAATGAAATCGGTACGGGTGGGTTTGGCGAAAGGGTGCAGAAAGCGGGGGAACGGGGAAGCCATCTCTAGATGGTAGATCGCCTAGGCTGTCTATCAATGAAGGGCCTCATTCTTTCCGGTGGTGCTGGCACGCGATTGCGGCCAATCACCCACACCAGCGCCAAGCAATTGGTGCCCATTGCCAATAAACCCATCCTTTTCTACGGCATTGAAGCCATGGCCGAAGCGGGAATTTCCGAAATTGGCATCATCACGGGCGATACTGGCGCCGAAATCCGTGCCGCCGTCGGCGATGGCTCCCAATTCGGGGTGAAGGTCACCTATATCCCACAAGACGCACCTTTGGGTCTTGCTCATTGTGTGCTCATTGCCCAAGACTTCCTTGGCGACGATGACTTCGTCATGTACCTCGGCGACAACATGTTGCAGCAAGGTTTGTCGAGTTTTGTGCAGCGGTTTGAAAATGCTCGTGCTGCTGGTGGTGCCGATGCGCCGAGTGCACAAATTCTGTTGTGTGAAGTGGAAGACCCGCGTCACTTTGGTGTGGCTGAAGTCGATGCATCTGGCGAAGTGGTGCGTTTGGTAGAAAAGCCATCGAACCCTCCTTCCAACTTGGCGCTCGTCGGCGTTTATCTGTTCGATAAAACCGTCAACCTTGCGGTGCGCAGCATTGCACCGTCGCCACGTGGTGAGTTGGAAATTACCGATGCCATTCAGTGGCTGGTCGACAACAAGCATCGCGTCACCCATGAAGTGTTGAAGGGCTGGTGGATCGACACCGGCAAGAAAGACCCACTTCTCGAGTGCAACCGTCTCGTGCTTGAAGTGTTGCAGTCAAAGAGCGAGGGCAGTGTCGACGCCAGTTCGCAAATTGAAGGTCGCGTGGTTATTGAAAAGGGAGCAGTTATTGAAAACTCCCGCATTCGTGGCCCTGTTGTTATTGGCTCCGATTCTGTTGTGCGCAATAGTTACATCGGCCCCTACACCTCGGTAGGAAATAAGTGCACGGTGTCCAATTCTGAAATTGAGCACTCGGTGTTGCTCGACGGCAGTTCTATCGCCGATATCAATCGCATGTCCGACTCATTGGTTGGACGTAATGTGGTGGTCAAGAAATCACATCAGCGTCCGTCTGCGCTTCGCCTCATGTTGGGTGACGACAGCACGGTCGAAGTCGAATAGTTCTCGAAAGGAACAACGTGGCAATCATTACCCCTTCCGACGTCATTGCTGGCGTGCACATTGTGGAGCCCGCCATGCACGGCGATGAGCGAGGTTTTTTCATCGAGACCTATCGCCGTGAATGGTTTCCTCAGGGTCGCGAAATGATTCAGGCAAACCGTGGCGATCGCCAAGCTGGTTGCCTTGTTGGTTTGCACTATCACCTGCATCAAGCCGACTACTGGTACGTACCATTTGGCAAGTGCCGCGTGGTGTTGCACGACTTGAGGCAGGGTTCACCCACCGATGGTAAAACGCAGGTCATCGACCTTGGCGAGCGCGCCGATGGTACACACGACCACCGCGGAATTTTTATTCCACCAGGCGTGGCACATGGTTTTTCGGCATTGTCGAAGATGACCATTACGTATCTTGTTGATGGTTATTACAACCCTGCCGACGAACTAGGTGTGGCGTGGAACGACCCCGACGTAGGAGCCGATTGGGGAGTCACCAACCCCATCTTGTCGAACCGCGATCAGCAAAACCCTTTGCGTCGCGATATCTCACCACAGTGGCAGCCGCACATGGCATTGCGCCCTTAATTCACTTTTTAGGTAGGTAGAAACATGAAGCAGTTCATTACCGGTGGAGCAGGTTTTATTGGCTCCAATTATGTGCGTTACATCTTGAACAACACCGACGATGAAGTCACCGTGTTCGATGCGCTCACCTATGCAGGCAACTTGTCCACGATGCGCGATGTAGAAAACAACTCGCGCTACAAGTTCGTTAAGGGAAACATCTGCGATGCGGCAGCAGTGTCCGATGCAATGAAGGGCCACGACGCTGTGGTGCACTTTGCCGCAGAGAGTCACGTCGACAGGTCAATTGATGGCTCTGAAGATTTCATTCATACCAACTGCTTTGGTACAAACACTGTTATCGACACTGCCCGCAAGTTAGACGTGAGCAGAGTGCTGCATATTGGCACCGACGAGGTGTACGGCTCAGTGGAAGTGGGTTCCTCGTTAGAGACCGACCCATTAGAACCACGGTCGCCGTATTCGGCATCGAAAGCTGGTTCCGACCTCATAGCCCTTGCGTACTACCACACACATGGAACCCCAGTTGTTGTGACCCGCTGTACGAACAACTTTGGGCCGTATCAATACCCAGAAAAAGCTATTCCATTGTTCACCACCAACTTGCTTGATGGCAAGAAAATTCCTCTTTATGGTGACGGCCTGAACGAGCGCGATTGGCTATTTGTTGACGACCATTGTTCTGGAGTGCATTTAGTGCTCACCAAGGGAACCCTTGGCGAGATCTACAACATTGGTGCCGGCAATGAAACAACAAACCGAGTTCTGGTGAACAAGTTACTTGAAGCGTTCGGTGTAGGCGAAGAGATGGTTCAGTATGTAGAAGATCGTAAAGGTCACGATCGTCGCTATTCAGTGAACATTGACAAGATCACAAAATTGGGTTGGAAAAAAGAACGGACTCTCGACGAAGCACTTGCAGAAACAGTGCAGTGGTATCGCGATAACCGTTGGTGGTGGGAGCCATTAAAGGGTAAGAAGTAATTTCCACATGAAAATTCTTGTTACTGGTGCTGCCGGGCAGTTGGGCACTGAGCTTGTTGAAGCATTTCAACGCGGTGGTCATGAAGTGGTGGGTACTACGCATGCCACACTCGATATTTCGCAGCCAGACCAGGTACAAGAGTGTGTCGCCTCGTTGAAGCCGCAGTTCATTGTTCACGCTGCAGCATGGACCGCCGTTGATGCATGTGAGTCAGACAAAGAAAAAGCATTTGCAGTAAATGGAACTGCTACTGCTTCATTGGTGAGTGCTGCCGAAAAAGTAGGTGCGCGTGTTGCCTATGTGAGCACCGACTATGTGTTTGATGGAAGCAAGTCGTCGCCATATGTGGAAACAGATGCTGTGAACCCACAATCGGTATATGGCGCGTCAAAGCTGGCAGGGGAGCAGGCATTGCGCCCTGTCGATCTCATCGTGCGTATCTCGTGGGTGTGTGGCTTTCACGGTGGAAACATGGTGAAGACCATTTTGCGCATTGCGGCTGCTCAGCCAGAACTCACTTTTGTCAACGACCAGTTGGGGCACCCCACATTTGCCGACGACGCAGCGGCGATGATTGCAACCTTGGTGGAGCACGAGCAGCAGGGAATCTTTCACGTCACGAACCAAGGTGCAGTGAGT
>JBIKNT010000170.1:0-4006 GCA_044358465.1 Ilumatobacteraceae bacterium | reverse complement strand
TACTCCCCGGTCGCTCGCCATTATTTGGAAAAACATTGAACGTGATCCCCGTGTTGGAATTTCAATAGACGAAGAAACTATGCCCATGCGCAAAGTGTCTATTCAAGGGCACGTGGTCATCAAGTATCAACCAGGTAACGATGAAGCATGGCGTGAGGTGTACCGCAATATTGCAAAGCGCTATGTGTCTGAGGATTTTGCAAATGGATACGTTGACGGGACCGATGACCAGCCGCGCGCATTGTGTGCGGTATCGCTCACAGCGCCGACAACAAAGATTGTTACGTGGCGGATGCCAGTGTCGGGTGAAGATCCTCGTGGGGTATGGGCCAAACGTTATTTCTTACCTGGCACCAAATGGTCAGATAACTAAAACCTCGCAGACCACACACGCTTTGCCGGCGCACTTGCGGGTTAGACAAGGATTTTAAGAAATTCGGGCAACGGAAACTCTTCTAGATAGAGCTCTGTGGCCTCGGTCAGATTCGCGAGAGCTTCCGCTTCGGTTTCACCTTCTGAAACAGTTCCTGTTTCAGGGTTCAACGCGGTATAGCCGCCTTCGGTGGCAGCCCAGAGCACAGCTGTCAGTTCAACCTGATTTCGTGCATCTGCGGACATGTTTTCAGTCAATCTGAAGGGTGTATCAAATGCAAGGAATTCCTTACCTCATGCCGTGGGCTGGGTCGGCAAGTACTGGCACAAGTTGCCATTCCCGACTAAACAGGTCATAATTGTCGGGTATTGCATTTACCCCAAAGGAGACCCCATGTCCGTTCGCCCAGAAGTCATTGCAGCCAACACCACATACGCCGAGAACTTTGGCGACAAAGGTTCGCTCGCCCTTCCACCTGCACGCCAATTCGCCATTTTGACCTGCATGGACGCTCGTCTCGACCCTGCGAAATACGCGGGCCTCGCTGAAGGTGATGCACACGTCATTCGCAATGCCGGTGGCCGTGCAAGCGACGATGCCATTCGCTCACTTGTTATTTCTTACAAGCTTCTTGGAACAGCCGAATGGTTTGTTATTCACCACACCGATTGCGGAATGGAATTCTTCACGAATGAAGTGATGAGTGGTCTCTTAGCTTCAAGTTTGGAAACTGCTGCACTTGGTGCAAATGGTTTCACCGACATTGGTAAGGGCCCTGGCTCCACCGAGGGTCGATACATCAACTGGCTCACCATCGCCGATGCTGAAGGCAGTGTTGTGGAAGATGTTGCACGCATTCGCAACCATCCACTCGTGCCAAAAAACATTCCTATTTATGGATACATCTACGACGTGCGCAGCGGTCGACTTGTTGAAGTGCCAGCAGCTACTGCCGCCGGCAAAGCGAGTTAGTTAAGTAGTCCACTTAGTGCTACGCACTTTTGGCGCATAAACGCATCATTGCTGTACCGTGCTCTTATGGCTCGATATGTAACAACAATTCCAAGTTCACTGACTCAAGAAGAGGCGTTTGCTTATATGGCAGACCTTCATAACTTTGCCAAGTGGGACAAGGGCGTCGTCAAAGTTGTACAAGTTGAAGGCTCTGGTGCAGGTCTTGGAACTATTTTTGACGTGACGGTAAAAGGTGTCGGAAAATCAACTTCGACATTGCGTTACACCACCACCGAATACGACGAGTTCTCGAACATCTTGGTGCGAGGAGTTAATACCCTCTTCACCTCGGTTGATCGCATAACAATTAACAAGACAGCTACCGGGTGCGAAGTAATTTACGATGCAACGTTGACTGCAAATTGGATTATTGCTGGAGTGAATCTTGTTCTGGGAAAAGTGTTCAATAAGATCGGCGATACTGCTACACGCGGCCTACGCGCAGCACTCGCTTAAACGCGCGAAGGAACAATGTCAATGTCCCTGGTGGGAAGTGACGAACCTCTGACCACGGCGGCGAATCCTCCAACCACCACATAATCCACGCGTTCCTCATTGAGGATCGCGCAAATTTGAACTGGGTCAAAGATCACTGCGTCTGTGCCTCACGGAATCTGCGGGAATTCTCCTGCACTGTTATGAACACATTTGCAGCATGGACCATTTGGCGCACGCGTTCAGCCACAGTCAGATTCAGTTGCACACGAATTTGCCCAACGTCAACACCACGCTCGTCTTCGTTTGGGTTCTTCCAGGTGTCCACATTTTGAGTGTACGCCACTAATGTCACATGCGCTTCAGACTGAAATCAGTTAGCGATGCGACGTGGACGCTTCACAAGTTCCCCGCCGCAATTTGGACAGCGGTTGTCCATTAGATTTCCACAGTCGACACAAAAGGTGCACTCAAAACTACAAATCACGGCCTCGCCAGATTCCGCTAAGCGAGCAGAACACTTCTCGCATACATCACGCATCTCTAGCATTTGTTCATCCTTCCTGAGACCACATGGAGTCAATAAAGCGCTGGTCTTCATCAAAGAGCCAGCATTCGCGCAGTTTTTCATCTTGCACTCTGTACAACAAAACACGACGCACTCGTTTGGCAGGATCACCGAGGTCTTCAACTGCAATTAAAGCACCAAGAGAATCACCAACAAGAACATCTTCCACATCGATCAACTTTCGAGCAGTACTCGTTGAGGCCTTTGCAAGAACGGCGAATGCGGCATCACGTCCGCGATGAGTTCCAGCGAGCGGACTCTCCCCCATGTAATGCAGTTCGATGTCTTCGTGATACGAGGCCAACACCTTTTCAAGATCTGATGCCAGCCATGCCTTGGCATAAGCACGCAGGACTCGGCTTGTTTCTTCACTATTTGCCATGTGCCCACTTTATTTCGCTACGGATCGCTTTTGCTAGGCGTTTCAGGCAGGTGATAGTGCCGCCAACACTAGAGCTCAATATCCAACTGTTTGGCAATTTTCTTACAGCGGTTTGAGACCGACTTTGCCCCGCGAGCGTTCAGTTTTCGTAACCTCGGAATAAAATCTTCAAGTAATGCATCATCAACTTCTGCGAAGTCAGCTGCCGCCTGCAGCCCGTAGTAGGCCACAATTTTGCTTGCGTCAGTTTCGGACCACTCCATGACAACCTCATAGGCCTTGCGTCGCTCCGCAGCAGTGAGTTTCATATGAACCAATATCTGCGGCACGTGCCACCGAACTTCTTGCTGTCGGTAAAGAGAAAGATTCTTGAGAAGCATCTTCTTGAACTCTTGCGCAGTCGCAGGATCAGATTGCGCCAACTTCATCGCCACGTAGCTTGCCCTCATCGCGACAACAGGGTCATCATCGAGGAACAGCTCGTAGATCTCTCTTCGTAACGGAACTGAGGCGAGAGCCTTTTTCACTACCTGCTCAGCGTCACCGACAGAGGTTCGCGTTCCACCGGCTAGCTGTTCTCTCACCGACTTCGGCATCTAAAAATCATAAGTTGGACGCCCGAAACCAGTCAACTAGTTGCTAAACCCGCTTCAGATCAGTGAACTCACCACCGTCAACACGACCATGTAAATCGCTGAACTATTCTCAGATCATGCTTTCCAAACGTACAGCGATTACGTGGCTCCAAGTCGTGTTGGTAGTTGTTCTCACCTACTCAATCTCTCTCGTTGTTGCAGGAAGCACGGCGCACTCACTCTTCAAGTGGTTCGGATTCGGACCAGACTCATCCATCGACAGTGTGGAAGTACGCAACTACCTCAAACTCCCTTACATGGTGCTGGGTGCGGTCATGTCGGGCTGGACATTGTTAATGGTCCAGTTGGTGCGCGGCCCGCTCCGCGACGGCTCGAGATGGGCGTACCAATTTCTCGTTCAATCTCTCGTTCTTTGGTTCGCTCTCGACACCGGAATGTCTCTCGTGCTCGGGTATCCCACTCACGCATTGTTCAATTTTCCATTTGCAATCGCGCTCGGCATTCCACTGCTCAGTCTTCGCTCGTCAGTGAGCTAAGAACTTCACACCCGCTTCAAGTCGGTGAATACGTCGCTTCAGTTGAATTCATGCATCACTATCTACTATCGCCTGACAATTTAATTAGATGATTTTATCTAA
>JBIKNT010000169.1:0-4025 GCA_044358465.1 Ilumatobacteraceae bacterium | reverse complement strand
CGAAAGATATGGAAATAGTGCGCATTGCACTGACAAGCGATATGCAAATGTTGGGTGCAGAGCTGCGTGGGGAGATGCAAGAGTTGCGCACTGAGTTGCGTGGCGAGATGCAGGCGTTGCGTCTTGAACTGACAAGCGATATGCAAGAGTTGCGCACTGAGTTGCGTGGCGATATGCAGGCGTTGCGTCTTGAGTTACGTACTGAAATGCACATGCTCTTCAACAAGCAATTGAAGTGGCTGGTGGGAGTGGTGATTTCCGCTCAAGCACTAGGCACTGGCGCATTACTTGCGGGAATAAAGTTGCTCTAACTGAAATAACCGCGCGCGGCTTCTTCGGCTAAGCGCATTACTTCACGCAGTGGTACTCCGGTTGCTTTCGCAGCAATGGCAGCATGTTCGAATTCCGCCTTGAGCCGAGCGCTACTCATTTTGACATCAATAGAGAATCCGAGTACATCGACACTCACTACTTCGCGTGCAGATGCAAAACGCTCCACTGTGCTGTGACGAATTCCGAGAGACCCAGTTTCCAGAGAAATAATGTTGCTGAGTGTTGGGGCAAGTTGTGGAGTGCAAAGCACTTGCAGGCAATGCCCATGCCGATTTTTTTTCATGATGATGGGCGTGACCCATGCATCGTTTGCGCCGTGCTCCATGAGTTGCGCAACCGTGTAGGCCAATACTTCAGGAGTGACATCGTCGGTGTTGGTTTCCAACACGACCAAAGTTTCTGTATCGCCATCGTGCACAACATCGGTTGCGCCCAAGAGCACCTGCACAACATTGGCGCGGTCTGTGGGGTTGCGCGTTCCCGCACCATGACCAATGGCTGTAACGGGCATGGAAGGCGATGCACCAAAAGATTCTGCGAGCGCAATGAGCAGTGCAACACCGGTAGGTGTAGATACTTCATAGTCAACATCTACTCCGCGAGTAGGTACCGCGTGTGTTGCCAGCATGTGGGCAACAGCTGGCCCTGGGTTGGGAAGAATGCCGTGTGCACTGCGAATGGTGCCATGCGAAGTGGCAATGGGTGATGAAGCGATGCGGTCGATGCCCAGTATTTCAAGTGCAGCGCAACTACCAACAATGTCGATGATGGCGTCGATGCTGCCGACTTCGTGAAACTCGACATCTTCAACAAGAACGTTGTGCACAGCTGCTTCTGAATACGCAAGCACAGCAAAGGTGGCAAGTGCACGTTCACGCACGCGTGCAGGAATGTCGGCTGCATTGAGCAGTGCAACAATGTCGCTGTGTAAACGATGAGTGTGATGGTGATGATCGTGATGATGCTCTACAACGACAACGTGTGTTGCAGCAATACCGCAACGCATTGCGGGTTCTGCGGTGAGTGCCCAATCATCTAAACCAAGGCCAAAAAGAATATTGACCACTTCAGTAATGTCGGCACCTGCATCGATGAGCGAGCCCAGCAACATGTCGCCAGCAACACCAGCACTGGCATTGACCCAAACGGTGTTGGAAGATTGTGGAGTATCTGCGCTCACGCAGCGCTTCTCAACATTCGCGCTATTGCACATGCAGCGCCAAAACCGTTGTCTATGCCTACTACGGCAATTCCTGACGCACATGACGAGTGCATTGCAAGGAGTGCGGTAATTCCTTCAAGTGATGATCCGTAACCCACGCTGGTGGGCACAGCAACAATGGGTGCACCGGTGAGGCCACCAATAACACTGGGGAGTGCACCTTCCATACCTGCAGCACACACGATTGCGTCGGCATTTTGAATGGCATCAATATGCACAAGCAAGCGGTGGAGACCAGCAACACCAACATCAACAATGCGTTGAGGTGAATAGCCATAGGCGCGCAAAGTAAGTACGCATTCGTCTAACACGGGCACGTCAGATGTTCCGGCACTGATAGCAAGCACGCGCGGAGCAGGGCGAGAGGCATCGATAGTGGGTAGGCGCCACGCCATTGTGTTCGATGCTTCTTCGGGCATGCCATACGACGCATGAGCAGAAAGAACAGCTTCTCGTTGTGCGGGAATAACACGGGTGAGAATGACGGGGCCGCTGCCGTTGGCCAATAGTTCGCCCACAATGTCGACACAGTGTTGCGGCGATTTGCCCGGGCCATAAATGGCTTCGGGTGCCCCGGTACGCAGGGCCCGGTGATGGTCGACTAACGCGTCGCCCACTTCGGTAAAGGGGAGGCGGCGCAACTGGGCGACAGCTTCGTCGGGTGAGACGGCCCCAGAGCGGACGTCGGCGAGCATTTGGCGGAGGGTTTCTTCAAACACACCTCCATGTTGCCATCACTACGCCTAACCTTCATAGTGTGAGTGCACAATCAACCCCCGCAAGCCCTATTTCCACCCCCGTTGCCCCTGGCACACGGGTGGGCTTCTTGGGGCCGCTTGGTACTTTCACTGAACAAGCTGCTCGGACGCAGGCCGACCTTGCACAATGCGAACTTGTGCCCTTTCGCACGGTTCCCGACGTGCTCGATGCTGTGGAGGCGGGCGAAGTGGCTCTTGGCTTTGTTCCGATTGAGAACAGCATTGAAGGAATGGTGAATCTCACCCAAGACGCTTTGGTGTTCGACCATGAACTTTTCATTCAGCGTGAAGTGGTGCTGAACATTGAGCACTGCTTGCTTGCATTACCTGGCACACAACTTTCTGACATCAGTGAAGTGTGGTCAATGCCGGTTGCAACAGCGCAGTGCCATGCGTATTTGCGCAAAAATTTGGCGGAAGCAACGGTGCGTGCGGCAACAAGCACAGCAGAAGCAGCACGTCAAATTGCCACCGAAAAGCTTGCAGGAGTTGCTGCAATTGCGCCTGAAGTTGCCGGTGAGTTGTATGGGCTTTCTGTTGTTGCGCGCAATATTGCCGACCACGAAAACAATCAAACTCGTTTTGTGTTGGTGGGAAAAGATTTCATTCCACAAGCAACGGGGCACGACCGCACTGCTGTGGTGGTGTTCCAGCGCGCCAACGAGCCAGGCAGCCTCATTTCCATTTTGCAAGAATTCGCTGCCCGTCGCATCGACTTATCGCATCTCAGTTCACGACCCACGAAAAATAGTGGACTCGGCGACTACTGCTTCATTATGTATGCCGATGGGCATATCGACAGCGAGCTGATGGCCGACGCCTTGCGCGAATTACGCGCAAAACAGGGCGGAGTGAAGTTCTTTGGCTCGTATCCGGCTGCCGGCGAAGCGGCTCACAGTGCCCGCGAGCATGCCGATACCCGCTGGAAAGAGGCAGATGATTGGGTGACGCATTTGCGAAGCCATATTCCCCGATAACATCTCAGACGGAACGGTGGCAGAGCGGCCGAATGCACCTGTCTTGAAAACAGGAGACCTGCAAGGGTCCGCAGGTTCAAATCCTGCTCGTTCCGCCAAGTAGTCGTTGCATGATGCGACGAAACTCAACGGTGTTGCGGTCGGCCCGCGTGTGTACCTGACCACGTTCTAACGGAACAACTTTGTCGTATAGACCCTCAATGACCTTGAGGTCTTCGGCCAAAATATCCATTTCATAAGCAGCGGCTGCTTGTGCAAGAGCATCGGTGGGGCAGTCGTTGCGCAACATCACTGAATACAAACATGTGGTGTTGTGGTCGATGGGCTGACAAAACGTGACAATGGCGTTCACCATGCCAGTGGTGGGAAGCTCCAGACGTAAGTTGCACGAGAACGGTGCAGTGAACTCGTAGCGCATGATGCGCGGTTGTACGAGTGGATGTTCGCCGGTTGCAACAAGTGGGTCTTCGTTGTTTTCAATGGTGTGTTCGTAGTTCACCACGAAACCCCAACCCGACTCATCTTTTTCTACTGAGTATTCGTGAATGTTTGCGTCTTCACCTGAACCAAAGGTGCCAGCGTGCACAAAGGGGAAGTGTCCGAAGTCGAGAAAGTTGTCGATGAATTGGGCGGCTGCTGCATTGATGGTGATGGTTTCTAGCCACACATGGCGTAACGAGGCATCGATCCACTCTGAAATATTGATGATGTCGGTGACGGGATCTTCAGGCGCGA
>JBIKNT010000026.1:0-13082 GCA_044358465.1 Ilumatobacteraceae bacterium | reverse complement strand
TAGGTGGGCCAGATGGTTGCGCTGGCTTTGGCCATTGCCACGTAGGTGCAATATTCACGAATTTTCCTGAATAACTACCCACTTCATTGGCCCACAACTCACGCATGGCTTCCACTGTTTCGCGTGTACGCTGCCAACGGTCGGGAAATGCTGTGCCATGGCTGGCAAGTTCTTCACGGTTCCAACCCACACCCACACCAATTTCCAAGCGCCCTTTGCTGAGAAAATCTAACGAAGAAATTTGTTTCGATGTCCAAATGGCATCGCGTTGAGCGGGCAACAACACACTCGCACCGAGGCGAAGTGTGGTGGTTACTGCCGCTGCCATTGCAAGTACAACAAAAGCATCGTGCAAGTGCGAATACTCTTCCGGCAATGGCTCGCCACTCAAGCTGCCTGGCCACGGTGTTTCACGACTGATGGGAATATTGCTGTGCTCAGGAACCCAGAAACTTTCAAAGCCGCGTGCTTCAATTTCACGCGCGAGTTCGCTCGGGTCCATTGCGAAGTCGGCAACCATCATGGTGATACCGATTTTTGTTGTAGTCATTAACGAATGGCCTTGCTTGTTTGAGGGAGATGAGCGAGTTCAATCTTCAACTCACGCTTCAAAATTTTTCCCGACATATTGCGTGGCAACGGTGTGGGGCTCACATGGAAATAGCGCGGCAATTTGAAGTCGGCGAGTTGTGCCTTGCATCGCGCAAGAACATCTTCGGCTTTCACTTCTGCACCACCTGTGAATACCACTACTGCCGGAGCCTCACCCCACTTTTCATGTGGCACACCAATCACAGCGACTTCAATAATTCCCGGCATACCTGCAAGCACACGTTCAATTTCTGCTGGATACACATTGAGCCCGCCAGAGATGAGCATGTCTTTCTTGCGGTCTACCACGTAGAGGTAACCCTCTTCATCAACGCGGCCAAGGTCGCCGGTGTGTAACCAACCACCGCGTAGCGCAGCAATAGATGCCTCGGGGTTGTTCCAATAGCCCGCCATTACATGAGGGCCCGACAAAAGAATTTCGCCTACTTCTCCCACAGGAACTTCGTTGTCGTCATCGTCGGCAATTTTCAGACCGCCATGAATAATAGGAATGCCTGCAGAACCCACCTTGCGCAATGCATCGGCGTTTGGCAACACCGTGCCGGCAGCAGATGATTCTGTGAGACTAAACATTTGCAGCATTGGAATGCCACGTGCTTGTACTGCTTTCAACAATGTTGGTGGCACTGGTGCACCGCCTGAACATGCAAGGCGCCACGAGGAAAGATCTGCGGTGGCAAAGCGAGGGTGGTCAACTACCTGTTGGTGAATCACTGGAACTGCCATGAGTGCAGTTGCGCCTTCTTGTTCAAAGAGGTCAAAAATGCGATCGGTGTCGACCATTGGTTCCAGCAACAACGTGCCGCCCGACCAATAGGTGAATAAGCACAGTGCTAACCCACCAGTGAATGCGAGTGGGAAGGGCAAGATGAGTTTGTCTTTCGGCGTGAGTTCAAGTGCTTGTGCCCAACTCTGAGATGCAGCATTGAATGAACCGTGCGTAAGCACTGCACCTTTGGGGTCGCCTGTGGTGCCGCTGGTATAGCAAATAAAAGATGGTTCGGAATCAAGCGTGTCGGCAATGCCCGCACTTGCGCCGCTCATAAACAACTGCCCTAGCTCTTCCACGCGAATCACAGGGCATGAGCCAAATACTTCAGTGGTGGCAGGCGCTAAAACTTCATTAGTGAAAAGCAACTTGCAACCGGCGTCGGAAACAACGTAGGCAACTTCTGGTGCCGTGAAGCGCGTATTAATAGGAACAATGACAGCGCCAATTTTCCAGGCGGCAACACTGAGCTCAATCCATTCCAAGCAATTTGTGAGCAACAACCCCATGCGGTCGCCACGGCCAATGCCGCGTTCAACAAGGCCCGCCGCTAACTCATTTGTGTGTGTATCAAGTTCGCGCCATGAAGTAGAAACACCGCCAAACTTGATTGCTATGTCATTTGGTCGCCAACGCGCCCAGTACTCACCAATTTTTGCCAAGTTCATATGTGATACCCCCACAAAAAGGTAGCCCTACGGTTCCTCCCCTATCGTACTGGCATGACTTTGCCTACTTTTCTCACTGTTTCTGGCTCATTACGGGCAGAAAGTTTCAATACCGCAATACTTGAAAACTTTGCGCAGTTCGCCAATGGCAAGGCTGAAGTGGTGCTGAGCCATGCGATGGGTCAGCTCCCCCTCTATAACCAAGATCTCGATAACGACACACCACCTGCAGTGGTTGCAGCAGCACGCGCAGAAATTGCAGCAAGTGATTTTGTGGTGGTTGCTACTCCTGAATACAACTACGGCATCCCTGGCCCATTGAAGAATTGGTTCGATTGGATGAGCCGCCCTTACGGAGCACACGTGTTTCTAGGGAAAAAAGTTTTTGTGATTGGTTCTGCGCCTTCGCCACGAGGTGGGAAAAATGCAGTGGAGTATCTACGCCTTGGTTTCACTGCTATTCAAGCGGTCGTAGTTGGCGACGAAGTGTTACTACCGAATGTTCATGAAACTTTGAATGCCGCGAAGTCGGGCGAAGACGCAACGCTCACAGCTGTGTTTCAACACATACTGGAGAGTTGCCAGTAACGCTCTCTAGGTGAGTACTACCGCTGTGAAGCTACTTCGGTAGGTAGACACTTTTCTTCGTCGGCGCTTCACCATTTGCAACCACTACAAGGCCGTCTTCACTCAACTTGATGAGATGGGCATAAACACTTCTGCCTGCCGCTTTATGCAATTGCTGGTGCACATCGGCGTAGAGAACTTCCACCATTTTTTTAATAGTGCTCACGCCTGCGCGCACTTGTTCAAGTACTTGTGCTTCACGTTCTTCACGATGATCCAAATAGGCACGCAAAAAGGGCTGAGGGTCGGTCACAGGGTTTCCATGTGTTGGCCACAGCACTTTGTCGTTTCGTGCCTGCAACTTACGTACCGAGGCAAAGTAGTCACGCATGTCTCCATCGGGTGGGGTGACCACAGTAGTGCTCCACCCCATGATGTGATCGCCCGTGAAGAGAGCCTCTTCAGCATCGAGAGCAATACACAAATGATTTGATGTGTGACCCGGCGTGTGCACACCCGTCAAGGACCAATTGTCTACGGTGAGAAACTTCTCTCCGTCTTTCACCAGCACATCGGGCACAAATGCAGTGTCTACATGTTCACGTACATCAGTTTCGGCACCCGATGTGTCGACAACATCTTTTTCATCGTCATCATCATCTGCAACCACTTCATAATGAGGGTGTGGGCCATATGCATAGGTCGGTGCCCCATAAGTTTCTTTCATCCACTGTGCAAGTGGAGAGTGATCGCCATGGCAATGCGTGGCAACAACGCCCACTACACGTTCACCACGTAATGCATTTTCTAGAGCAATCCGATGTGATTCAAGGATGGGACCCGGGTCTATAACAACGACATCACCATTACCTACGATGTATGTGCCGGTTCCACGGTATGTAAATTTTGATGGGTTGTTCGCTATCACTCGGCGAATGAGTGGAGAAACCTGATCACATGAACCATATTGAACATTCTCAAGAGCTGGCACAAAAGGGATGGGCATTACTTAATTGCGATTCTTCTTTGCACGTCGTACACGTTCTTTCATGGGCACAACATAGGTAAGTGGGCTGTCAATGACTTCGTGGCGTGTGCCCCATTCGCTCGCAATTGCTTGAATCATGGCAGCTGCGGGCAATGCGAGCACAGCACCAACCGGCCCGAGTACCGCTGCGCCAGCGATTGCTGAGCCAAATGCAAGTGCCGCGTGTAGCTCCATGGTGCGAGCGGTAATGCGCGGCGAGAAGAGATAGTTCTCCACTTGCTGATACACCAAGATGAACCCAATGACGAAAAGTGCAGATGCTGGATGATTCACAAAGCTCAGTACAACGGGAAGAACACCTGCAACATAAGTACCAACAACGGGCAAGAACTGAGACACCACTCCAACCCATAGCGCCATTGCAATAGGTGCTGGCGTACCAATTGCCTGGAATGCAATCCAATGGAAAAAGCTCGAGAGCAGTGCCAAGAGTGCACGCGAGTACAAATATCCACCTGTTTTATTGACCGCGATTTCCCAACCTTCCAATACCCGACGTTGCCGTTCGGGCGCTAGTCGCGAACATAAGGCCCGTCGTAACTTTGGACCATCGGCAACGATGTAATAAGTAAAGAGCAAAACGGAAAACACTTGCAAGAGTGCGCCGAGTGCTTGGACCGACAAGGTAATTACTCTGTCTTGTTGTGAATCAATAAATCTCTGTACCGGACCATTCGGGTCGGAAATTTTGTCGTTTACTTCTCGTGGGTCAATTTTTGTGTTGAACGTGTCGTTGACAAATGACACTGACTCATTCACATACTTTTCGCTGTTCTGCAAGAGGTCGGCCACCTGGCTCGCAACAAGCGTTCCAAATAGTGCAAGAAATGCTGAGCACAAAACAACCACACTCAACACAATGCCAATGGTTGCCCGACCACGTTTCCACCCGCGTGCTTCTAATTTGTTGACGCCGGGTTCAATGGCAAATGCGAGAAAGAGGGACACCAGTAACAAAATGAAAAGGTTTGTCAGGCGGTTAATGGAATGACGAGTTGCCACCATGACCAAAAACCCCACCCAGAAAATGACGGCAGCTCGAATGAGCCAACGGGTGGATCCCATACGATTTTTTTCGGACTGCGGTATGTTTTCTTCACCTGGAGACGACATAAGTGAAGCGTACGCTGTCAAGATAAGTCCATGGCAACCATTGAGGTCACCGAATGCGTCGAATCAGTTCGCAAACTGATTGCAAATAACATACGCGAGCGCGTGGTTGGCCCCGATAGCGCTACCAAGGCTCAAGACCTCATGAGCGCCCCTGGCCCTCGTTGGTTTACCCCCGACCGGCCCATCTACCGCGTTCATGGCGATGCCTCAATGTTTATTGGTGGCTTGCGGGCGGTTCTTTTTCAGTCGCTGCACCCGCTTGCCATGGCAGGGGTAGCTATTCACTCCGATTACAAGGCCGACCCGTGGGGGCGCCTGCAGCGCACGGCCGACTTTTTGGCATCCACCAGTTTTGGCACCGCCGAAGTAGCCCAGGCCGCTGTGAACCGCGTTCTCGCAGTGCATGAACGCGTCACTGGAGTGGCCTCCGACGGCCGGGCATATTCCGCAAATGATCCACACCTCTTGTTATGGGTCCATGTTGCCGAAGTCGACAGTTTTCTCGCTGCCTACCAACGTTACGGAGCAACGACTCTGGACCAGAAAGATCGCGACGGCTACGTGGCCGACATGTCGGTGATTGCCAGTGCACTTGGCGTACCCAACCCGCCGACCACCGAGGCTGAGTTGCGCAAGCAACTCGCTGAGTTCCGTAGTGAACTCAAATCAACAAAAGAAGCACGTGATGCAGCGCGGTATCTCATCATTCAGCCGCCCCTTGAATTTCCGGCGCGCGCCGCATATTCGCTCATTGCCGCTGCAGCTGTTGCGCTTCTTCCTGCATGGTCACGCTTTCCCTTACGTCTTCCATACCTTCCTCTTACGGAATTTGCTGTTGCTCAACCATTAGGCGACGTAATTACGCGCACATTTCGCTGGGCAATTGACGGCGACTTAGATTCACCTACTAACGCATCGTAAAGAGCTTGCGCATGAGGATCGGCGGCGGCTGTATCTTCTGGATGCCATTGCACTGCAAGTAACCAGGTTGTGTTGTGTTCGACTGCCTCAATAAAACCATCACTCGACCACGCAACTGCGGTGAGCCCTTCACCTAATGCATCAATTGCTTGATGATGAAACGAAGCAACATTGATTTCGCTTGCACCTATTACTTGATGCACTTGCGAACCTGTCGCAATCTGCACTGAATGCACTGCGAACTCATCGCCATCAGGAAAATTCGTCGGCTTGTGTGCAACTGCAGTGTCGTCGTCAATGTGTTGATGCAATGTTCCGCCCAGTGCCACATTGACCAATTGAATGCCCCTGCACACTGCGAGAACTGGTTTTCCCAGCAACATTGCTGCACGTAACAAAAAAATCTCAAAGTGATCTTGCAGCGCATTCATACCGTATGTGCGCGGGTGTGGCTGTTGCCCATATAACGCTGGGTCAACATCGGGGCCACCCATGAGCAACAATGCATCGCAGGTATTCATCACTTCGTGTGCAGCATCACTTGTCAATTCACGCGGCGTGATGACGACAGGTTCTCCACCCGCGCGAATAATTGCATCTAAATAACGTTGCCCGGCAAAGGTTGCTGCATCGCGAGAAACTCTTCCCGCACTTGCCGTGCGACCCGCAACTGCAACGAGTGGCGCCACGAATTAGTCGGCGACGGTAACGGTGACCGAGTTGATGACTACATCGGTTTTTGGACGATCGCCTGAACCCGTTGCAACTTTTTGCATTGCGTCAACAACTTCAAGACCTTTCACAACTTGGCCAAACAATGCATACGCAGGTGGCAAGCGGCAACCATCGGGCCCAGAGATAATGAAGAACTGCGAACCGTTTGTGTTTGGCCCTGCGTTTGCCATTGCAAATGAGCCCACTTGATACTGACCAGCTGATGGTAGTTCATCTTCAAAGCGGTAGCCAGGGCCACCGGTGCCGGTACCTGTTGGGTCGCCACCTTGGCAGACGAAACCGTTGATGATGCGGTGGAAAATGATGCCGTCGAAATAATGGTTCAACGCGAGGAACACAAAACTGTTCACAGTTTTTGGAGCCTTGATGGGGTCGAGTGCAATGACCATGGTGCCCATGGATGTTTCCATCGTTGCGGTGTAGCGCTTGGTGGGGTCAATGCCCATTTCTGGGTATGCCGCAAATTTTTGCTGTTGCGGGGCGGATCCGTCGAAAGGTGGGAAAGCTGGTGCACTTGACATAGAAAGCAACACTATCTGCCACGGCAAGAGAAGTACTAACCTCAGCCCTATGGAAAATGAGTTTGCTTCGTCAGCCCCTGAAATCAACCCCGACGCTGTCGACCTCGACGCCATTGAGCAAGATCTTGCCGATGTAGAAACAGCACTCGCCCGCCTTGAAGCAGGAACGTACTGGACCTGTGAAACAACGGGTCAAGAATTACCGAGTGAACTACTTGCAGCACAACCCACTACGCGCAGCCTCACATCGCTTTAGTTATCGCGTAGCTTCGACAGCAAGCGCAATATTTCGAGATACAACCACACCAGTGTGATGACCACACCGAGCGCTGCAAACCACTCCATTTGTTTCGGCAGTCCCTCTTTTTCTCCACGCTCAATAAAGTCGAAATCGAGAGCCAAACTTGCTGCGGCTAAACCCGCAACAAAAATGCTGAACCCGATGCCAATCAAGCTGGCGTCATTGAAAAACGTAATGTTTGCGCCAAGCAAGTTGAAGAGAAATGACACGCCGTAAAAAATAAGTAAGCCCACCATGGCGCTCATCACAACGCGACGGAATTTGTCGTTCACGCGAATAATGCCTGTGCGGTACATCACCAACATCGCAACAAAAACTCCAAGCGTTGCACCCACTGCTTGCAACACGATGCCGCTGTACTGAATGCTGTAAGCGCGTGAAATGGCACCCACCACAACGCCTTGTGCAATGGCGTATATCGGTCCTAAAACGCGTGCGTACTGTGGGCGGAAACTTGCGCCCAAGGCACACACCAAACCCACCAGCATTCCCGCAATAATCCAGCCTGGGAACTGCACTTGGCCGGCAACGGGCTCGCTCACCAGACTCCAGCCAAAGGTGGCTGCACCCAACAAAATTGCCAAAAGCGTCAAGGTGGCTGTTGCTGCCCCGCTCGCGGTCATGGTGTCGCCCGCGGCACGGGTTCCTACCCAGGGGCTTACTGGGCCATCGGAAAGGGGCGGAATTGCCGTGGTTTGTGCACTTTTCGCCGTGCCGGCATCGGCTTCTGAGGCTGCCCAGCCGCGCTGTGCTGCCTGCTTCATTGACTTCTCGTTCAAGAGTGGATTTGCCATATCCCCCACGTTACAGAAATCGGGACAATGTTGGTTGTCACGCCACATGGCGTCGGTATCGTAAGGCGGGTTCCCCGCTGGGGAACATTGGGCTGAGAGGGAGCATTCATGGCTAAGGACCGTGTCGACCGCGATGAGGAAGACCTTGTTCGGCTATATCTCACCGATATTGGCCAATATGCCCTGCTCACCAAAGACGACGAAGTTCGTTTAGCCAAAGCCATTGAGGCTGGTAAAGAAGCGCAAGTAGAGCTTGCTGAAACAGAAAAAACTCTCTCGCCTACCAAGAAGCGTGAATTGAAGCGCGCAGCAAAAGAAGGCGAAACCGCCGAGCGTGCCTTTGTGCAATCCAACCTGCGCCTCGTGGTCTCTATTGCCAAGAAGTACCAAGCATCTGGCTTGCCACTCCTCGACCTCATTCAAGAAGGCAACCTTGGCCTCATGCATGCCGTTGAAAAATTCGACTGGCGCAAAGGTTTTAAATTTTCTACCTATGCAACCTGGTGGATCCGTCAGGCCATCACTCGCGGTATTGCCAACACTGGTCGCACCATTCGCCTTCCGGTTCACGCTGGCGACACCCTTGCACGTTTGCAAAAGGCTCGCTCGCGACTCGAATTGAAATACGGTCGCCCCGCAACTTTGGCTGAACTTTCCAAAGAAGTGGAAATGCCCGAAGACAAAGTCACCGAGGCGTTGCGTTTTGCTGCTGAACCATTGTCATTGTCTGAACCATTGCGTGAAGATGGCGATGCAGAACTTGGCGACGTGGTGGAAGACCGCTCGGCCGAGTCACCATTTGAAGTTGCTGCTACTGCATTGTTGCCAGAAGAAATTCAGCGACTCCTTGCACCGCTCGATGAGCGCGAACGCGAAATCTTGAAATTGCGTTTTGGTCTCGATCGTGGCGAGCCACGCACGTTGGAAGAAGTGGGCGACCACTTCAACCTCACTCGCGAGCGCATTCGCCAAATTGAAGCTCGTGCCATGAGCAAGTTGCGTCACCCGTCAAGCGACACCGGTGCACGCGACCTTCTTGCTGTTTAGTTTTCTTCGCTGCGAGCAAGAACTGGTTGAGGCACACGCAACAACGCATTGAGGCCGTGCCATATTGCCACTGCACCAATGCCTAACGCAACGGGAAGAATAAAGCGCACAAACCATGCGTCTCCCATACCCGGAACAAATCGATGTGTCACTTGATTACGATGCAGCCCAACGGCAACAACGAGCGCAATACCTGCTGCCGTGGAAACAGCCGCCACAAACTCTTCACCACGCAAAGCCGTAGCAACGAGTGTGAGAAGTAGAGCAACAACGCTCAATGCAATGAGTGATGGCGTATCGCGTGCTGGGCTTGGCAAAGAGAAATATTGTGCGACTCCAAGAGCCGTCACAGCAGTACTCACACTCATCAAAGCAACATGGCGTAGTCGCTTCTTCATAAACAATGCACTGGCTGCTGCGGGAACTACGAGTAACCACCACCATGAACCTGGTGCATCTTCAACATATAAGTTTCCGAGCACAGCAGTAGTTGCGCCATCGACCTTCATGTCGATTTGCCAATTTTGCACTAGGCCTTCATCGTTGATGACCGCAGGTTTCAACGGGCTCATCCAATGCACACGATGGTCGTGCCATATTGCTTCACCGTTTGTTGCTATTTGTCTCCAGGTTGGCGCATCGGTGCTTTCATAGTCTGTAGGAACCGTGCTGCCTGTTCCATAACGCGTTTGATTGATAACCACAGTGGGCGACCATGAGTTCTCAAACACTCGACCCTTTTCATCAATACGCAAATATGGCTCTTCGTCATAACCAATCACTTCAGCACTATGACCCAGTTGTACTTTCATTTTTACAAAAGCATCAACGCCAACAATAGAGACTTCAATTGCAGAGGTAGCTGGCGATATCTCAGTAACAACACTGCGGGTATTCCCCGGTTGTGCAGGGTCGGCGTGAGCGCTCATGGCGGGGCTCAATAACCAAAAGCCTGCGATGGCAAGAAGAAACAACTTCCACATTTGGCGGAGGTGGACGGGAATCGAACCCGCCAGACGAGGTTCACTCGTCTCAACCGCTTTGAAGGCGGCGGAGCCCACCAGGCGCACAGACACCTCCATACGAAAAGAGTATCGGGTATTGGCTCTGAATGAGACTTTCTGAAAAGTAGTTGCCACAAACTGCGCCTGAAATCACACATTGAAGTACCTCACCATTTTGAGGCCAAGACATGTGAAAGGAGCACCCATGATTGTGGTGTGTAGATCCCCTAAAGGTGGCAGCGGAACCACCATTACCAGTGCCGCACTCGCAATGATGCTCGCTGCCCAACACCGCGGTGGAGGTTACATCGTTGACCTTGCTGGCGAACTCGCCCCGGCGCTCGGTATTCCCGACCCACCCGATACTCAACCTGTCGATGTCAATGCTTCACTGAAATTACTTTCTTTTGCACCACGTGAATTACGCACCCCCGTTGAACACAATTGGAAAGAAGTTGCCAACCAACTACTTTCCTATGACGCACCAGTGGTCATTGACGTCGGAACAGGTGAGCTCAACGAGAGCTTTGAGCGCATTGCCAATCGCACCTTTCTTGTGCTGCGCCCCTGTTACTTGGCACTACGTAAGGCAAGTAACAAAATGAGCCACGGTTACTTGCGTAGCGACGGCATCATTGTTCTCGAAGAAAGTGGCAGAGCGCTCACACCAACCGATATTTCCACGGTGTTGAAAACTCCCATTGTTTCCACTATCAAAGTTGACCCCAGTGTTTCGCGTGCGGTCGATGCTGGTCTCTTAAGTAGCCGTATTCCGGCAGCACTCAATGAAGGCTTGCGTGCATTAGTTGAAGTGCTCTCAATTCCCGTTCCAAAGAAGCCGTTTCTCTAATGCAACAGCGCACCCATTTTGCTCAGCCACACTTTGCTGGTCTACAAGACCTTGTGAATGACCCCGACGTCAAAGAGATCATTGTCAACAACAACACCGAGGTGTGGGCCGAACGTACAGCTGGTCTTGAACGCGCTGGCTCATTAGCACCCGGAGAAGCCGCGGCACTTCTTGAACGCTTGCTAGCACCTATTGGACGCCGCATTGACCTTTCCTCCCCAGTGGTCGATGCTCGACTCAGCGATGGGTCACGGCTCTGTGCTGCTATTCCTCCCGTGAGCCCATATGGCCTGTGCTTTACCATCCGCCGCTTTTCATCTTGTGCTCTTGGCATTTCTTCATTTACTAATGGTCGTGTGAGCGACTTGTTGCACTCGGTTGTGCATCAGCGCCGCAACATCATTGTTGCTGGAGCAACATCTACTGGTAAAACAACACTGCTCAGTGCACTTGCCAGTGAAGCGTTGCCCAATGAACGTCTTGTTGTCCTGGAAGACACCAATGAGTTAGCCGTCGAGCATCCGCATGTGGTGTACCTCGAATCGCGGCCATCATCGGCCGAAGGCGTTGCCGAAATTTCACTGTCACATTTGGTGCGTCACGCTTTACGGTTACGACCCGACCGCCTCGTTGTGGGTGAAGTTCGTGGCCCAGAAGCATTCGACATGCTGCAAGCCATGAACACGGGGCATGCCGGTTCAATGTCTACTTGTCATGCAAATAGTGCTCACGATGCGTTGTATCGCCTCGAGAGCATGGTGCTTCAAGCAACCCCCAACTGGCCACTTGCCGCAGTACGTTCCTACATCGCATCGGCTATTGACATTGTTGTATTCGTTGAACGCGGGCCACAAGGAAGCCGCCACGTCGCTCAAGTGGTGGAAATTAGTGACACGCTCACCACACACGGCTCGTACAGCACCAGTGTTCTTGCACATAGTTTGCACCCCAGCAACGGCGACCTCGCACTGGTGATGTAATGCAACTCGTGGCATTCGTACTCTACTTTTGCGCTTTTTACTTAGCTGTTGAGAGTACTGCCATCAAATACTGGACACGGCTGCGCATTGTTCATGTGCTTGCTCCGATGCAGAAACATCAAGCCGCCGTTTCATCTTCTTCTCGTACGGTCAGGAAACTACGTTCCAAGAAACAGCCCTTTTCAGCGGCTCTCTCCACTGCTGATTTTCTTGATGCAATTGAAAGGTCAATTCACACTGGTCACTCACTTCGCGCAGCAGTGAACGATGCGCTTCCTCTTCTTCCCGCACATATGCAAGTGCATTTCCAAAACCTGGCTTTACATTGTCGTATTGGCGCACCCCTTGAAGAAGTGCTCATTACACCTGCTGCAGGAGATATCCCGGCTGACGTGATCTTTGGTATTCAAGCCATCGTTGCCGCCAGTGCAGGGGGCGTTGGTATGCGCTATGCACTGGAGCGCGCAAGTTGGGTTCTGCGTGAACGCCACTCCGTGAGTGAAGAGCGTCGACTCCAGTCGGCACAAGCTTTGTTTTCTGCGCGCATATTGTCGTGGTTGCCACTTGCCTTTGGCTCCATGATGGTGGCCACTAATGCCAATGTGCGAAATGTTCTGTTCACCACGCCGGTTGGTTTTCTGTGTTGTGCAGTTGGTGCTGCGCTTAATTTTGCTGGCCGCTGGTGGATGAAGAAGTTGGCTCATCGAAAAGTTGACACCACCGCTTCTGCCTTTATCGACTTCATCGACCTACTTGTGGTGCTCTTGAAGAGCGGAAATAGTACGCACCAAAGTTTTCAGGCCATTTCACAGTGGTCTCAACCACTCGCACGCACTGCGGCAACTGAGGTACTCGCATCTAGTGAAACACACACTCGTTTCGTTGATGCATTGCCGTTACTCATGAGCCACTTCGGCACTGGGGCAACAGGCGTAGTTAATGCACTTGCCGCATCGGAACGCGACGGCCTTCCGCTTGCACCTTTACTTGAACGACTATCGCATGAAGCGCATTGTGAACGCAGGCGCATAGCTCAAGAAGATGCAGCGAAACTTCCCGTGCGCTTGTCTTTTCCTCTTGTGCTATGCGTCCTGCCTTCCTTTGTCACTCTCACCATCGTGCCCATTCTTGTTGGGGCACTTTCCTCGCTCA
>JBIKNT010000168.1:0-4032 GCA_044358465.1 Ilumatobacteraceae bacterium | reverse complement strand
GGAATATTCCATACGGCGGCAATGCGCAACAGTGCCTTAATGTCGGGGTCGTGTGGCTGGGGTTCAAGCGGGTCCCAAAAAAAGAGCAGCACGTCAACAAGTCCGTCGGCAATGCGTGCCCCAAGTTGTTGGTCGCCACCAAGTGGCCCGCTGCGCAAGCGTTCAACATCGAGCCCAGTGTGTTCATGAATAATCCGACCAGTGGTGCCGGTGCCCATTAAAATGTGATTGTGCAATTCATCGCGATGGTGCATTGACCATTCCAACATTTGTGGCTTCATGTTGTCGTGAGCAACAAGAGCAATGCGTTTTTGTTTGCTGGTGGGAACGCCGCTTGCCGCCGGGTTTGTTGTGGAGTCAAAAGATGATGAGGCCATACCCCATCTTTACTCAGTTACATAAACAATGCAGTGTAATTACCGCATAATGACGGCATCGGCGCCCCAAGGTGTGACTTCACCTTCGGCGCGGAAGCGTTCGGGAAGTTCTTCCACCATGTCCCAGGTTGCTGAGAGAC
The DNA here is from genome assembly GCA_044358465.1 of Ilumatobacteraceae bacterium. Taxonomy (GTDB): domain Bacteria; phylum Actinomycetota; class Acidimicrobiia; order Acidimicrobiales; family Ilumatobacteraceae; genus F1-20-MAGs119. Next base: position 3,515 of record JBIKNT010000168.1, on the reverse strand, counting down.
GACCAACACCAACACACATCGCAACATTCAAGCCGAGTTCAACAATTTGTGGCTCGGTGAAGTGTTCGCGCAACTTGTCGTAGAAAGCATCGTCAATTGCAAGGTGATTGGTGGCGAAAAGTTCACCGTAGCGAATAGCAATTTTTTCTGCATCGCTGAGGCCGTCAGCTTCCATTGGCTTTTCAAGCGAGCACACCAAATCTTCAGTGATGCCATCTTTCAATGCATCGGTGTAACGAATGGCCATACAACTACGGCACTGGTTGTGAAATGCGATGCGCAAACGAACGAGTTCTACAAGGCGTTCTGGCAACGTGCGATTCACTTTCAATGAACCAGCAAATGCCGAAAGACCCTTTGCCATCTCGGGGCAGTGGCCAAAGATGCGTGTGAGACCAAGTTCAAGTGGTGTCTTATCGTCGGCACGTGACATGCGGCGAAGATCGGGGTCTAACTGGTCAACGGTGAGTTTGGAGATGCGCGACATGAGGCAACCCTAGAAGATTTTTGAGGGCTGCAGAACAGTCGAACTACACGTGGGAGGAGAGAAAAACCTTGATTTCTTCAATTTGCTCGGAAAGCGTGGCGCGCCAGGTGGATTCAAAACCCGTCGGGGAAGCGGCAGCAATTGACTTTAAGTAGTCAAGAACAAGTTGAGGCACGCCCTCGATGCCAGGCGCAAGCTCCATATATAAGGCAAAGTCGCTACATGCTTGGTGCCCGCCGTAGGGCAAATTGAGCCGTCGATGGGGGAGAGAGCTCTTGCTGAGAATCTCCCATGCAGGTTCTGCGTCGGTTGCTGGTGGGGTGGTGATGTCGCCGAGACCCACAAGCAAGAGAACAGGTACGGGTACCGATGAAATGACTTCAAAGGGAAGTGCTCGCGTATACGACTGTGCGCCGACTGCCGCCTTGAATCGCTTCTCTGCCGGCATGCCGTGAATACCCGTTGTCGCAATGAGTGCAGTGAGCCCACCGTAACTATGCCCCCCAATGAACATGTTGCTCGTGTCGACAATGGAGGAAAGGCCAGACATAAGTTCGCTACGGAGTCCTAAAGCACAGTCGGCAATGAAGCTGACATCGCCTAGACGTTGTTTGTCGTTTGTTTCGTCATCAACATTTTGCCCCGTCATCCAGTCGGTGAGTGTGTCGCCAGGGTGATCACTTGACACCACCACAAAACCAGATGCAGCAATGGCCTCGCAGAGTTGGCTGTAGTTAAATCGCAACCCTGTGCGCCCATGCGACCACACGAGCAGAGGAAATTTTCCGGAAGCAAGCGCAGCATTTTCATACGCAGATGCTGAAGGAAAAGAAACACCCGGAAGCAACTCGTAGCGTGTCTGTCCATGTTCTGGTGCCACATGAGCCGGGTACCAAACATCAACGCCGAGCATGCGGTTGTTGCGCTTCTCGTCAATGACGAGAGTGCTGGCATGCCCTACTTGATGTGCAGTCATTTCAGTTTGTGCCGTGTGAATGGCCTGCTGAAGCGAATCGGCCAAACCAATTGGGGTTACGTGTTTGGGTGTACACCTCGCCTGGCCCTTCGAAATGAAAGACCAAACCTTCACCCGATTTAATGGTGTTCATCCAGCCGGTAGCTGCTTTGTGTAGCGACATCGTGACCGATGCTTGCACGGCAACCATGTGGCCGCTATCAACAACAATTTTTTCACCAGCAGCAAGCTTGACAACCTCAATTGCTCCGTATGCACCTGCAAGCAAAATGCCATCGCCGCTCACATGAACAAGGAATGCACCTTCACCACCAAAGAGAGACTTCATGCCTCCCCACTTCGTATCAAGTACGAGGCCCATTGAAGAAGCAATCCAAGACGATTGCGACAAAATCCAAGGTGATGCTGCTGTTGATTGCAAAATGACGGAGTCACCGGGAAGGCCCATCGCTACATCGACGAACCCACCGTTGGGGCCTGCTGTTGCAGTGGTTTGGAAAAATGACTCTCCGCCAAGGGCGGAACGTTTGAGGGCTTTCAAAAAGCCACCCTCCATTTTTCCCTCCACCACTATGTCGGGGGACATGGTGACCATGGCTCCCGACTCTAAGCGCATCTGCTCGTTGGGTTGCAACGTTGCGCGGGCAGTAGAAAAAGCGGGCTGATGACGAATCTGAAGTTCCATGACTTCACTGTAATGTTTCACCATGTCGGAATTCCAAGGAAAAGTCGTAATTGTTACCGGGTCATCTAGCGGAATTGGTGAGTCCATTGCTCGGCGTTTAGCCGAACTTGGTGCATCAGTTGTAGTGAATTCATCTTCGTCGGTTGAGGCGGGTGAGGCAGTGGCAAAGTCACTTCCAAACGGGGCCATTTATATTCGCGCCGACATCTCGAAAAAAGAGGAAGCCCTCAACTTGCTCGAGCAGACAATTAAGGCATTCGGCAAGCTAGACATTCTGGTCAACAACGCCGGCTGGACCACTCCAGTTCCACATCACGACCTTGACGCTTTGACCGATGAAATCTTTTTGAAAACCTTCGAAGTGAATGTTTATGGAACGTGGTATCTCAGCAAAGCAGCTATTCCTTATTTGAAGCAGAGCGAAGATGGAAACATCGTCAACGTCACTTCAATTGCAGGAGTGCGCCAGGTGGGAAGTTCGATGGCGTATTCCATGACCAAGGCAGCATTGAATCAAATGACAAAACTCATGGCAAAGAGTTGCTGGCCCGTTCGCATTAATGCAGTTGCGCCCGGCCTCATTGAAACACCATGGACCGCCGACTGGGATGCCATGCACGCCAATGTTGCAAAGTCCGCTCCATTAAAGAGGTCGGGAACGCCAGATGATTGCACCGAGGCAACACTTGGATTGTTGCGCACCAAATATGCAACTGGGCAAATTTTTGTTGTAGACGGTGGCTTGACTTTGATGTCGTAGTTTTAGCTACGCACAAGTCGACCAGGGCGAGCACCTGTGTCGGCATCGTTCAAGCGAGTAACAACACCATTCACCAATGTTGCTGCATAGCCAGTTGATGGTTGCAAAATACGTGAGCCACCCGCAGGTAGGTCTTTACGAACAAAGGGAGCTTGAATAGTGAGCTTGTCGAGGTTGATGACATTGACGTCGGCACGCTTTCCCACTTCTAATGAACCACGGTCGCTGAGGCCATAGAGGTCGGCGTTGTTCTTCGTGAGTTTGCGCACGGTTGACTCGAGTGGCAAACGCTCACCACGGCTGCGGTCGCGCACCCAATGCGTGAGGTGGAAAGTGGGCATGGAGCAGTCGCAAATGAAACTCACGTGTGCGCCCGCATCGGAAAGACCAGTAATGGTGTCGGGGTGAAGCAGCATTTCACGGCTTGCGTTCAGGTCGCCCTTGGCGAAGTTTGAACCAAATATTGCGTAGAAAGCAGTTCCATCGTTTTCTAACAACAAGTCGTACATGAGCGACTCGGGAGAAACGCCGAGCACCTTTGCACGACCCACTACTGATTCTTCGCGCAATGGTTCGTAATTAATAGGGAAGGTCAACGAGAAAGTGG
>JBIKNT010000167.1:0-4044 GCA_044358465.1 Ilumatobacteraceae bacterium | reverse complement strand
CGACCTGGTCTTCGACGTGCGTTTTTTGCCGAATCCGTATTGGGACGAAAAGCTTCGTCCTCTCACGGGCATCGATGCAGACGTAAGTACCTATGTTTTGGGGAACCCCATCGCAGAACAATTTTTGTCACATCTCGAAGGCATGCTTGAATTGCTTCTGCCAGCCTATGTGGCCGAGGGAAAGAGTTACCTATCTATTGCTATTGGCTGCACAGGGGGCCAACACAGGTCGGTCGCAATGGTCGAGCGTCTTTCACAATGGTTCACAGATCGGGCGATGCACCCGCGGGTTACTCACCGAGACCTGCCTCGCCACTAAGGTTCTAGAGGCACCGTTTTGGGTGCGGAACGTGAAAGGGCAAATACATGACCATCAAGGTAGGCATCAACGGTTTCGGGCGTATTGGTAGAAACTTCTTCCGCGCTGTTCAGGCCTCAGGGGCCGATATTGAAATTGTCGCAGTAAACGACTTGGGCTCAATCAAGACAATGGCCCACTTGTTGAAGTACGACTCGGTGCTTGGTGTACTCCCAAACAAGATTTCTGCTTTGGAAGACGGCATCAGTGTTGACGGCAAAGTGCTCAAAGTATTGCAAGTGCGTGATCCAAAAGAGTTGCCATGGAAGGCTCTCGGCGTAGATCTCGTCATTGAGTCAACCGGTATTTTCACCGATCGCGACAAGGCAGCAATGCATCTCGACGCTGGCGCTCCACTCGTCATTGTTTCGGCCCCCTCAACTGGCGCCGATGCCACCATCGTGTACGGCGTGAACCACAACGACTTCCAGGCTGGTGTTCATAAGGTCATCTCCAATGCCTCGTGCACCACAAACTGCTTCGTGCCATTGGTAAAAGTTCTTGACGATGCTTTTGGTATCGAAGGAGGTCTGATGACCACCATTCATGCCTACACCGGCGACCAGGCACTCGTTGACGGCCCGCATAGCGACTTGCGCCGTGCTCGCGGTGCGGCAATCAATATCATCCCAACAAGTACCGGTGCCGCCCGCGCAACAAGCTTGGTGATGGAATCAATGAAAGGCAAACTCGACGGAACATCGCTACGAGTTCCCGTTCCTACGGGTTCCGTCACCGACTTCGTTGCAAACTTGAAGAAGCCTGCAACAGTTGAAGAGATCAATGCCGCTTACAAAAAAGCAGCCGAAGGCGAACTCAAGGGCATCTTGGAATATACCGATGAGCCCATCGTGTCGAGCGACATCGTCACAAACCCACACTCCTGTGTTTTTGACAGTGGTCTCACCATGAGCATGGGAACCATGGTCAAAGTTCTTGGTTGGTATGACAACGAATGGGGTTACTCAAATCGTCTGGTCGACCTCACGTTGCACGTAGGCAAGAAACTCAAAGGGTAAACATGGCGCGTTTGCCCCTCTTAGAAGACCTTGGTGACGTCTCAGGTAAGCGTGTACTAGTGCGCACCGATTTCAACGTTCCGATGGAAGGCCCCGACAACGCCAGAGTCATTACCGACGACTTTCGCATTCGTGCTGCATTGCCAACCATCAACTGGTTGACTTCACGCGGAGCAACGGTGGTGTGTGCAAGCCATCTGGGTCGCCCGAAAGGTCAGCCCGTAGATAAATACTCCATGGCGCCTATTCGCGCGCGGCTACAAGAACTCGCACCGGGTGTTGAGCTGATGGAGAACCTTCGCTTCAATGCAGGTGAAGAAGCTAATAGCGAAGCGTTCGTTGCGCAATTGGTGCAGGGTTTCGATATGTATGTCAACGATGCTTTCGGTGCAGCGCACCGTGCCCACGCGTCGGTTGCTGGTCCTCCAAAAACTTTGCCATCAGCTGCAGGTCGGCTGTTGCAGAAAGAAGTTGAAGTACTAGGCGAAATGCGTAACCATCCCAAGCGACCCTTCATCGCCGTTCTTGGTGGTGCAAAGGTCAGCGACAAGTTGGGCGTCATTGAAGCGCTGTTGTCGACCGTCGACGCTTTGGTCATTGGTGGGGGAATGTGCTTTACGTTTCTCGCAGCCAAAGGCATGCCAGTGGGCAGTTCTATCTGCGAACTCGATCAGGTAGCCGTCTGTAAGCGCCTGCTCGATGGTCCGAAGCAGATTCATCTTCCTGAAGACATTGTTGGTCTCGATGCCGAAGGCAACTACGCCACCTTTGGTGTTCGTTTACCCGATGGTGCAAAGGGTCTCGATATTGGACCAGGGTCGGCTGCTGCCTTTACAGACGTCATCATGGATGCGCGCACGGTTTTTTGGAATGGCCCAATGGGTATGTTTGAAGACCCACGCTTTGCCGCAGGTACTAAGACCGTTGCTCAAGCGGTTGCCGATACAAAAGCATTCACTGTTGTGGGTGGAGGCGATAGTGCAGCAGCGCTCGCACAGTTCGGTTTAGACGATCAAGTCGACCATGTGTCTACTGGGGGCGGGGCATCATTGGAATATCTAGAACTTGGCGACTTGCCAGGTCTAGCCGCATTACGAGGAGCACCTAATGTCCGTTAACTTTCGTCGTCCACTCATCAGTGGCAACTGGAAGATGAATCACAACCATTTTGATGCAATTCAGTTTGTGCAAAAGCTTGCGTACCTCGTTACCAAAGAAGACTTTGAAGTAGTAGATGTTTCCCTCAACGTGCCCTTTACCGACATTCGCAGCGTGCAAACTCTCATCGATGCCGATGAGTTACGTTTCCAGCTTGGGGCTCAACATTGCCACTTTGAGGAGAATGGTGCGTTCACCGGTGAGGTGTCAGCAGCGATGCTGTCGAAGCTCGGAGTAAAAACAGTCATTGTGGGTCATAGCGAACGCCGTGAAGTTTTCGGTGAATCAAATGAAATGATTTACAAGAAGATTTCAGCAATTGTGAAGTACAACATGACACCCATCATTTGCGTCGGCGAAACGCAGGCAGAACGTGAAGCTGGTGCCACAGAGGAAAAGGTGCTTGGCCAGTTACGGTCGGCTCTCGCACAGCGCTCGCCAGAGCAGGTAAGTAAGTTCGTTATCGCTTATGAGCCAGTTTGGGCCATCGGCACTGGTCTCACCGCAACTGCTCAAGACGCGCAGAGTGTCATTTCGGCCCTGCGTAATGAAGTACTCGTTTTGGCCGGCGCTGAAGCCGCACAAAGCGTCCGCTTGCAGTACGGCGGTTCAGTGAAATCGAGCAATATTGCCGAGATCATGGAACAACCCGATATCGACGGGGTATTGGTGGGCGGAGCAAGCCTCGACCCCGACGAGTTCGCCCGTATTGTGCGCTACCGTCTGCTTGGCTAATCGGTCTCAGCAGCCTGTCATTTCCATGAAATCAGCAACTAGGCTCTACTACCGTGCGTGACATCATCACTATCCTCACCGTCATTATTAACGTAGTGGCAATGTTCTCCCTCATCGCAGGGGTTCTGTTGCACAGCGGTCAAGGTGGCGGGCTTTCCGACATGTTCGGCGGCGGAAGTGGTGCTGGGCTCGGTTCGGCCGCAGCAGAGCGCAACCTCAACCGTATTACCACCGTTATTGCGTTGGTGTGGTTGCTCACTGTTATTGCACTTGCCCTTCTCTTGTCAAACTAAAGAAGGTTTTTAGAGTTATTGGCGTCTTGGTTGGTGCTGAAAAGGCATCAATGTAAGATGTACATCCACGTCGAAGTGGCGAAATAGGCAGACGCACCAGCTTAAGGGGCTGGCGCTCGTAAGGGCGTGGGGGTTCAAGTCCCCCCTTCGACACTCTGAATCGGGCGGATTCCCAGAAATTAGGGATATCAGCCGCGCCGGACCCTAAGGGGTCTGACGTGAGAACCGTGTGAAAAGTGAGCGCACGCTTGGCCGTCGTCTGTTTTTGACCAGTCATCAACACACGCGAGGCTGTAGTGAGCCTCTTCACTAAGGGTTGAGGTCAACATGGATGCATTGGTACAATAAAACACTGAAAATGCTTGATGTTGAGTTACTCGGATAAACAGACGGGGAAGGATTGTGCGTCGGATACATCGTTGGAGTGCCGTGTTCTGTGCAGCAACACTTTTGGTTGCTGCTTCCAATGTTGTTTCGCCTG
>JBIKNT010000041.1:0-10071 GCA_044358465.1 Ilumatobacteraceae bacterium | reverse complement strand
ATTTTTGCTGCCTCACTCATTGGTGGAACACCGCCGGTGATTTCAACATAAACCGACACACCAATGCCGAGTTGCTTTTGGTCACCAGCAGCGCGACGACGAGCTTGCTCGGCGCGCAACTCTGTGTAGTTAGCAGCAGCTAAGGCTTTGTCGAGTGCACCTTCGTAATCGCCAACGTCGTAGTTCTGGCCAATAGAAGTGGTGTGATTGTGCATGAACTTAGGAATGAGGTTCATACGACGAACATCAACAGGGTCTTTGCCAATTTCGGCAGCAAACATGTCGATAGCACGCTCAGCTGCAGCGGTTGCCTCGGGGCGACCTGCACCGCGGTATGCAGTAGTAGGTGTTGTATTGGTAACAACAGAAGTGGTACGCACTTCAATGACGGGGATGTCGTAAACAGCAGACGACATCGGGCGTGTCATAAACGGAGCAAGGATGGTTCCCATGTCGACCCATGCACCTGAATCTTGGAAAACCTGCATTTGGTATGCCTGCACTTTTCCTGCACGGGTTCCGCCAATGGTGACGTATTGAACCTGTGCACGACCATGACCAAGACCCACCATGCTTTCGCTGCGGGTTTCGCGCCAACGCAACGCACGGCCAATTTTTTGAGAGAGCATGCCCAGAAGCATCTCTTCGGGGTAGACGCCGATTTTGGCGCCGAAGCCGCCGCCAACGTCGGGAGTAATGACACGAATTTGAGTGTCGTCGAGACCAAGTGCTGCCTTGATGCCATCGCGTGCACCTTGTGCGTGTTGTGTGCTCAACCATTGAAAGAGGCGGCCATCGACCCAAGCAACTGCAGAGCCGCGCACTTCAAGTGGGCATGGTGCAACGCGCTGGTTGATGAAACGACCTTTTACTACTACTTCACAGTCTGCAAAAATAGCGTCGCCTGTGTTGTCGGGCATGCCAAGGGCGGTGGAGTCGAACACCACATTGCTGCCACACTCTTCGTAAATGAGGTTGGTGCTTGCCATTGATTCTTCAATGTCGATGAGCGCTGGCAGCACGTCGTAATCGACGATGACGAGTTCTGCAGCGTCTTCACCCTGTTCACGTGTTTCAGTAATTACAGCAGCAATGGGTTCGCCAACGTAGCGAACTTTTTTGCGCGCAAGCAATGTGCGCTTTGCCATGGGGTTGAATGTGGCAGGCATTTCGGGGAGGTCGAGGCTGTCACCAGTGAAGACAGCAATGACGCCCGGAGAATTCAGTGCATCGGAAGTATCGATGCCGGTAATGATTCCGTGTGCAACCGAGCTGCGTACATAAGTAACGTGCGCAGCACCCGTGAGAAGCGGTTCGTGTTGTAGGTCGTCGACGTATTCGCCACCTGTGGTGAGAAACTTTGGGTCTTCTTTACGAATGACGCGGTTACCGAGAATACTTCCACCCATGAGGGCCCCCTGTGAACTGAATGATCTTGAGTTACTAACTAACTCAGACACTACAGAAGGTTTCTAGGGTTGCAGAAGTGGACCCAAAGATCCGGGCTGTTGAGCCCCGTTTTTCTGTGCCGAGGCGGCTCGAACGGCAAGAATATTCGTCACAACGTTGTATGGCCACCCTGCGGGCAGGGCGATGTCGAGGGCAGGGGCCTCTAAGAGGGCAAGGCGCTTTTCGCCAGGCAGGAGGTAGCCCAGTTCCTTGCGGGCAGTTTCGCGGATGCCTTCAGGGGTCTGTAACCGTTGAATTTCGGTTTGCAGTTGTTCATTGGCATCTTCAAGGGCCGCAAACTCTTTTTGGCGTTGGGTGATATCGCCACGTTGGCTGATGAGGCCCTTCACCGGCAACCCAATGAGGGCAACGGCAAGTGCCACCAAAATGACAACCGAAACGGTGAGCGTGATGTTGCGAGAGATGGCACGCTGGAAAAGCTTGTTGTCTACATGGACAGGTCGCGTGAGATCGCGAACAGGAGAGCGTGTAGGCATCCTCCTATTGTGCCGTGTGAACACCTCAATATGGTGTCATTGGTGTTTCGGTGCTTAACGCAACGGGGCGAGGGCGTCGCGACCGCGGAATGCAGCGCTGTCGCCCAGAATCTCTTCAATACGGAGAAGTTGGTTGTACTTAGCAACACGGTCGCTTCGGGCTGGTGCACCTGTTTTGATTTGTCCGCAATTGGTGGCAACGGCCAGGTCGGCAATGGTGGCATCTTCGGTTTCGCCACTGCGGTGGCTCATGACGCTTGTGTATTGGTGACGTGTGGCGAGTTCAACGGTTTCGAGGGTCTCTGTGAGTGAACCAATTTGGTTCACTTTGATGAGCACACTGTTGGCCACATTTTGGTCGATGCCCATGCGCAAGCGGCGAGCATTGGTTACAAAAAGATCGTCTCCAACAAGTTGCACCTGAGAGCCAATTGCTTGGGTGAGCAGCGACCAGCCGGCCCAGTCGTCTTCAGACATTGCGTCTTCAACAGAGACAATGGGGTAGTTGTTCACGAGCGAGGTCCACCACACTGAAAGCTCTTGTGAAGTGAGTACTTTTCCTTCGCCAGTGAGATGGTATTTCCCGTCGCGGAAGAGTTCACTCATTGCGGGGTCGAGTGCAATGGCAATATCTTTTCCAGGTGTGTGCCCGGCGCGCTCAATTGCTTCAACGAGCACTTTGATGGCTTCTTCATTCGACGACAAGTTGGGGGCGAACCCGCCTTCATCGCCGACGGCTGTTGATAGCCCACGATCGGCGAGTACTTGCTTGAGAACGTGATAGGTCTCGGTACCCCAACGCAAAGCTTCAGAAAAACTTGATGCACCAACAGGCATGATCATGAACTCTTGCAGGTCGATGTTGTTGTCGGCGTGTGCTCCGCCGTTGATGACATTCATCATGGGAACAGGTAAGACGTGCGCATTGGGGCCGCCGACAGAGCGAAACAATGGCAAAGAAAGTTCGTCGGCTGCTGCGTGCGCAACTGCCAAGCTCACGCCAAGAATTGCATTTGCCCCAAGACGACCTTTGTTTTCTGTTCCGTCGAGGTCGATGAGCTGATAATCAATTGCGCGTTGGTCGAGTGCATCGCTTCCAATGAGCGCTTGTTGAATTTCGGTGTTGACATGGTGCACGGCATTGAGCACGCCTTTGCCCGAGTAACGCTTTGGGTCTTTGTCGCGGAGTTCCACTGCTTCGTGTTCGCCAGTAGATGCGCCAGAAGGAACCATTGCGCGACCGTGTGCCCCGGAATCGAGAACAACGTCTACTTCAACTGTGGGGTTTCCTCGAGAGTCGAGGACCTCGCGGCCGGCAATGCTGATAATGCTGCTCATGGATAATGTCTAACGCAATTTGATGGAATTCCACAAGGCGTCGAGTTCCTCGAGTGAGGCTTTTGTCATATTGATGCCGCGTTCTGCGGCTAACGCCTGAACTGCTTCTACGCGACCTTGGAATTTTCGCGACGCACTGCGCAGGGCAACTTCAGCATCGAGACCAAGGTGTCGCGCCACATTGACGACGGAAAAGAGCAAGTCGCCCAGTTCCATACCAATGACCTCGGGGTCGGCGCCATCCATTGCTTCGTGCAGTTCGTTGGTTTCCTCGTGAATTTTCTGAAACGGACCCTCAGCATTTGGCCAGTCGAAGCCCACCTTGGAGGCCTTCTTCTGTAGTTGCTGTGCATAGAGGAGTGACGGCCCAGACTGTACGACCCCATCGAAGATGCCTGTGCGTTCTGGCTTTTCAAGTTTTTTAATGGCATCCCAGTTGGTGCTGACTTGATCGGAAGTATCGGCAGTGACATTGGCAAAAACATGTGGATGGCGCCGCACGAGTTTGTCGTGAACGGTGCGTGCAATATCGGCCATGGTGAAGCGGCCTTCTTCTTCTGCGATCGTTGCATGGAACTCGACTTGATATAACAAGTCTCCGAGTTCTTCAATGAGATTGTCATCGGTTGACGGGTCGTCTGCCTGTAGCGCCTGGAGTGCGTCAACTACTTCGTAGGTTTCTTCAATGAGATAGCGAATGAGGGATTCGTGTGTTTGCTCTTGGTCCCACGGACATTGTTCGCGCAGTGTGCGGGCGAGTTGGTGCAAGTTCACTAGTTCGCCGGCAACGGGCTCGGCAAGGCGAGGAATGTACAAACTGGTGAGGTGGTCGGCCTCTATGACGCGGTCGATTTCCGACCACGTTGTATGCACAATATTTTCATCGTCAAGACCTACGTGATGCAGCAATACAACTGGTGTATCGGCAGGCTCAGACTCTGCAGCAAGTTTGATATCGGACAGCACCCAGTTTGCATGGCAGTGGGCAACGAGGAATGGCCCGTGGTCGCCAGCAGTTTGTTGTGCAAAGAGGTGGCCATCGATGAGGCGCACGTTGCTATCGATGGGGTCAATACCAAGCGCTGCCCACGAACAATCGAGAAACGAAACTGCAGCAAAAACTTCAACCACTACGTCTGTGTGTTGACGTAACAATTGAACACTGCGTTCGAGCACGGAAGGCGAACCAGGCACTGCGTAGAGCACTGTGTTGTGTTGTTTGGCTGCAGCAACAAGCAGTTCGGCAATTTGTGCGTAAACCTCATCGAACGTGACAGCAGAATCGTAAAGGTGGTCGAACGACTGCGCATCGGGAAGGAGATGTGCCGACGGATGTTGCGTGGTGCGTAAAAAGCGATGTGGAATCTCACTGATTGCAGTGAGTGTTGCCGATGTGACAAGCCCCGGGTCGCCAGGGCCGAGACCAACAACACAAATGCGCGGCATTAATTACTTGGCAGCAATCGACGCTGTCGCAGGGTTCCAGCGACCATAAGCGGGGTCAACGGAAATAGGTGAGTTGGTGACGTGACCAGTTGCCAAGAGAGGGCCAGGGGCCGACTTCACAAAAGCAACAACATCTTTTGCCACTTCAGCAAATGGTGCAACCAAGATGATGTGGTAGCCAAAGCTTGATTGCACGGGGCCATAAGGCGTGCCTGCCTTTGCCGCAATTGCTCCTGCAGTAAAGAGTGGGTCGAAGTTTGCCTGATAGTCGAGAAGCGACATGCAGCGTGAGGCAACACCTTTAGGGTCGTTGCCAGAGATGCGTCCGCCCGATTTCTTTGCAGCAGCCTCAGTTGAGTATTTCGCTGCGAGTTTTGCGAAGTCGCCGCCCTTGTTGAGTTCCGCCAAAACTTTCGTTGCTGTGCTTTTCTCTTTCGTCACAATATGGCTGACGCACATGACTCCGGTGAGCGAAGGATTTTTCTCATACATCTTTTTGATGTCGGCGTCGGAGGGCGCGCCAAGTTCTTGGACGGCTACTGTTTGTGCGTTCAAGTTGATGATGAGATTCTGCAGCTCAGGGGTGAGCGTCTTGAACTTCTCGTCGGCAATGCCATCGGCAACTTTCTTTTTCTGTGCTGCGGTTACAGGTTTACCGATGCTCTCCAAGAAAACCCTGTAGTCGTTCTCTTTGATGATCGCAGTCAAGATGCTGCGTACGTCATCGCCGGCAGCAATACCGCCGGGCATATTGAGCTGTCCGATTTCTGAGAACTCGCTGACGAAGCCTTCAAAAGATTCTTGACTAATAGATACGCCATTCACAGTTGCCGCGGTAGAGGCTTTCGGGACGGTACTACATGCCGTGAGGCCAATGAACAAGGCGCCAGCAAGGAGCGATGTGCGGAGAGTTGAAATGCGAGTCACGAGGAAACTTTACTGCTCTGAGGCGAGGAGTTACTGATCTGCGAAGAGTTCCGCCAGAAGTTCTTGGAGGTCGTACACCACTTGGTCGTTGTTCGTGCCTTTGCGATTCTGCGGAGGGCCTTGTAGCGGTACCACGAGTTGTTTCGCGTCTTCGCGGTATGACATTCCCTTGAATTTTCCCGTTCGCGAGAGTCGCTGTACTGCCATTTGCTGGCTGTTTTTCAATTCCACCGGAGAGATGCGAGCGGTATTCATCATGACCGTGAGTTCTTTGATGCTGTAGGTATGGCACGCGGCACGTAATGCACCGACTGCGAGAAGGATGTCGGCTTGCGTGGGAAGGGGGCCGAATCGGTCGAGCCATTCGCGGCGAACATCTTCGACTTCTTCAAAGGTTTTCACTTCGCTCAGGCGGCGGTAGGCCTCGAGCCTGAGATCTTCTGTTGGTACGTAGTCATTGGGAAGGAATGCAGAAACCTGAATATCGAGTTTGAGCTCATTGGGCATTTCAATGGGCTCACCTTTCATCTCGGCAACTACTTCGGTGACCATTTGGCAATAGAGGTCGTAACCCACCGCTGCAATATGGCCACTTTGTGCTTCGCCTAAAATATTTCCAGCGCCACGAATTTCAAGGTCGCGCATCGCAATTTTGAATCCGCTGCCTAATTCAGTTGCTTCGCCAATGGCACGCAACCGCTCGTAGGCATCTTCGCTCAGTACTTTGTCGCGCGGGTGGAACAGGTATGCGTATGCACGTTGCCCGCTTCTTCCGACGCGTCCACGAAGTTGGTGCAACTGCCCAAGACCGAGGAGGTCTGCGCGTTCAACAACCAAAGTGTTCACCGTTGGCATATCGATGCCGCTCTCAATGATGGTGGTGCACACGAGCACATCGAAGTTGCCTTGCCAGAAATCAATAACGATTTGTTCTAGTGAACCCTCGTCCATTTGGCCATGAGCAACAGCAATTCGTGCTTCAGGTACGAGTTCGCGTAGTTCCGCAGCGCGTTCGTCGATGGATTGAACGCGGTTATGCACCCAAAATACTTGGCCCTCACGGAGTAGTTCTCGACGAATGGCTTCCACGGCAAGTCGCTTATCGAGTTCACCAACGTAGGTGAGGATGGGTTGGCGGTCGGCGGGGGGAGTCTGCAAAAGAGAGAGGTCGCGAATGCCCACCAAGCTCATTTCGAGTGTTCGTGGAATAGGGGTAGCGCTCAATGTAAGTACGTCTACATTGTGACGCATCTTTTTCATGGTCTCTTTATGCTGCACACCAAAGCGTTGTTCTTCGTCAACAACCAGCAAACCGAGATCTTTGAATTTAATGGTGTCTTGCAACAGGCGATGTGTGCCAATGACGCAATCGATTTCACCCGATGCAAGAGATGCAACAATTTTCTTTGCTTCACTTGTGGTTTGAAAACGAGACAACACTTCTACCTGAATGGGGAAACCAGCAAAGCGCTCTTTGAATGTGTTGCCGTGTTGTGAAGCGAGCAATGTGGTGGGAGCAAGTACTGCTACTTGCTTGCCGTCTTGAATTGCCTTGAAGGCGGCACGAATAGCCACTTCGGTTTTGCCAAAACCCACATCGCCACACACCAGGCGGTCCATAGGGGTAGCGCGTTCCATGTCGCTTTTGATCTCGGCAATTGCGGTGCGCTGATCGGGTGTCTCTGCGAAGGGAAACGAACCTTCCATTTCGTGTTGCCACGGGGTATCGGGGGAGAACGCGTGGCCTTCAGCGGTGACGCGGCGCTGATACAAGACCACAAGTTCTTGCGCGATTTCCTGCACCGCAGATTGCACACGAGATTTCGCACGTGCAAAATCGGAGCCACCCAAGCGATGCATCGCAGGCGTTTCGCCACCAACGTATTGACGAATGGTGTCAATTTGATCGGTGGGCACGTAGAGCTTGTCGCCACCCTTGTAGGCAAGCAGTAAGTAATCGCGTTGTGCGCCACCAATTGCTCTGCTGACCAGGCCTTCAAATTTGCCGACGCCATGGTGGTAGTGAACAACGTAATCACCAGATTTGAGATCTTGGAATGTGGAACCTGCTGTGCGAGGACGAGCTCTGCGCGGTGTGCGACGCCTACCGGTGAGGTCGGATTCGGTGATGAGGGCAACGTGTGCGCTTGGCATGTAGGCACCAAAGTGCATGCGCGCAGTTGCAACGTAAATTGCTGGTGGCAACTCTGGTTGTTTCAGGGTGCTCACAGAATCGAGCAAGATAACGTCGGCGCCACCTTGCTTTAGGCTTTCGGTGAGGCGCTCACGCGACATGTCGGTATCGGCAAGAACAAACACGCGATTCTTTTCGCGAACAAGTTCGGCAAGACGCGAAACAATAATGCTGGCATCACCAGAGAGCGGACCCCACCCGGAAGCATTGAAACCAGGTATTGCATCGTGCACTTCTGCGTCGCTCGCTGCAAGCAAATGGAATGTAGGGAGTTGTTCTGCGCCGTTAAGCACTGCATCGGGGTCGGCATGCAGGCGCGGAAAGTTAATTTCATTTCCGGGCTCATTTAACCTGCCCCACGTACTGGCCAGAGCCTTTGCAAGGTCTGCTTCCTCAGCCAAAATGTCGAGACCACGATCGCGAATACGACGAGGTTCAACAAGCACTAAGCGCACATCGTTGCTTTCGTTGATTGCGCTTAACTCAGAAAGCAAAGTGTCGCCACGAGAGAACCATGGCAGCCAACTTTCCATGCCATCGAAAACTTGTGCTTCGCTGAAGCGTTCCCAATGCTCGCGTCCCCATGGCTCACTTGAAATGAGTTGAGTAGCGGTTGCACGAATGGTGTCGTCAACGAGAAGCTCGCGTGCGGGGTGAATCCATATTTCTGTGAGGTCGCCTTCACTGCGTTGGTCGTTCACATTGAAAGTGACGAGGCGTTCTACTTCATCGCCCCATAGTTCGATACGAACGGGCGTATCGGCGGTTGAAGGAAAGACGTCAACAATTGCGCCACGCCGTGCAACGTGTCCGCGCAGTTCAACGAGGTCTTCACGGCGATACCCAATGGTGACGAGATCTGACATCAATGCATCGGGGTCGATGGTCATGCCTACTTTGATGTGTAGGGGCCATGGGTAGTTAGTAGTGATGTTTGGCTGAGGTGCAATTTTTTGCAACAGTGCACGTGCGCCAGCAACAACAATGCGGGGGCGATGTTCGGGAGTGCGTAAACGCCACAACGCTTCCATGCGCTTTCCCATGGTTTCCACATTGGGGCTAATGCGTTCAAAGGGGAGTGTTTCCCATGCGGGGTAGAGCACTACATCGTTAGTGGGGAGGTACACCTGCAGGTCGTCAACGAGTTGTGCAGCAGCTGAACCTGTTGAAGTAGCAACAACAAAGGTTGCTTGTGGGTGCAATGACGCCATTGCGCCAAGTACAACGGCACGGGCTACTTCAGGGCAGCCAAGTGTTCCATTTCTCCCCGTAAATGCCCCAGCCACTGTGGGATCTTGTGCGACCAGTGAAGGGATGCGATGCAAATTCACGAAGTAGCCGTGTTGTAGGTATTCATTGTCACGGCGCTGCCACGTAAAACAAATGACTCCACAACATCTGCTGCAACGACAACAGCAGCATCGAGCACGACGCGATCTGCCGGAGCAACCTTGCGCAGCACGTGGTCGGCTCCTTCGTCGGCAGAGGGCGGTTTTCCGACGCCAATACGCACGCGTGCATAGTCTTGCGTCGATAAATGTGACGTAATGGAACGCAGGCCGTTGTGACCTGCAAGGCCGCCACCAACTTTTGCTCGTACAACACCTGGTTCAAGGTCGAGTTCATCGTGAACAATGATGAGTTGAGCAATATCGGAATCAAACTTGAGGTTGTGGCGCTTCATGAGCAGCCGCACCGCTTGACCCGACTCATTCATGAATGTTGTGGGGATGGCAAAGACGACTTTGTGGTCGTTTCCAGCAGTGTCGCGCAAAGTGGTTTCGCCCACGCGAGCTTTGTCTTTGCCTTCACGCAGAGAAACGTTCCATCTGCGGCACAATTCGTCGATGGCGCTTTGCCCCACGTTGTGGCGCGTTTGTTCGTACTTCTTACCGGGGTTACCGAGCCCGACGACGAGCCACAACATCAGTGAACTGTGTGATTACGACGCAGCTGGTGCGTCGCCTGCAGGTGCTGCACCTTCGGCAGCGGCAGGACGAGCAGCCTCGACGCGTGAAGTAAGAACAGTAACAACAGCCATTTCAGGATCGCCTACAGCAACTGCACCCTTTGGCAATGCCACTTGGTCGAGGCGGATGACGTCGTGGATGGTCATGTTGGTGATGTCGATGACAATTTCGTTCGGCATCGCTGCAGGTGTGGTGCGAATTTCAATGCTGTCGACTGCTGGGTCGACCATTGCGCCTTCAGCAAGAACTG
>JBIKNT010000235.1:0-3075 GCA_044358465.1 Ilumatobacteraceae bacterium | reverse complement strand
AACTGCCTTTGCGGTGCCTTCGAGACGAATGGGGACGCTCACAACAATTTCTTCCGACATGTTGATTTGCTGGAAGTCGATGTGGCTCACTGTGCGACGCACTGGATGGCGCTGAAGTTCTTTCACAATGGCGGGGTAGCTCTTGCCATCAACAGTGAGATCGAGAATGGTGTTGAAGCCGGCAGGACCCGACAAGGCAACGCGCAAGTCACGGCGTGCAACTGACAATGAAATGGGGCTCATGCCGTGACCATAGAGAACGCCAGGGATGACGTCGGTGCTGCGCAAGCGGCGTGATGCGGCGCTACCTGTGGTGCGGCCAATTTCTGCAGAGAGTGTTGTATTTGCCATGGTCGGCTCCTGGCTGGTGTCGGAATTGATGAGTTGGGCTACCCGTTCAGATGAAGAACAGCCGGTCTTGGAGTGTATGGGGGCGCAATAGGGAAACCTACGCCTGATTTTCCCCATCGAAGAGCTCGCTGACGCTGGTTTCGTCAAAAACGGCGGCCAAAGCGTCGGCAATGATTTTGGCAACCGACAAAACCTCAATTTTGGCGAGGTGCTTCTCGGGAGGCAGGGGAAGGGTGTTGGTGAGGACCACGCGCGAGATGGGGCTCTTTTCGAGGCGTTCGCAGGCCGGGCCCGAGAGCACGCCGTGAGTGGCCATTGCCCATACTTCGGTGGCGCCGCGCTCGAGCAAGAGCTCGGCTGCTGAACAAATGGTGCCACCAGTGTCGATCATGTCGTCGGTGAGAATGCAGAGACGTCCTTCCACTTCACCAATGACTTCTTTTGCCACAGCAACGTTGGCGGTGCCCTTCGGACGGCGCTTGTTAATGAACGCAACGTCGGCATTTTTGTCGGAGAGATGTTGAGCGAATCGTTCAGCAACTTTCACGCGACCAGCATCGGGAGAAACAATGACCATTCCTTCGCCAGCATTTGCGCGCACGTAACGTTCCAACACTGGCATGGCAGTGAGGTGGTCTACTGGTCCGTCGAAGAAGCCTTGAATTTGTCCGCTGTGCAAGTCGATAGAGATCATTCGCCCTGCACCTGCTGCACGAAACATGTCGGCAATTAAACGTGCTGTAATGGGCTCACGGCCCTCTGCTTTACGGTCTTGACGTGCATAACCATAGAAAGGGCACACTGCAGTAATGCGTTTTGCCGATGCGCGATACGCAGCATCAATCATGATGAGTTGTTCCATGATGGAGTCGTTAATGGAATATCCGTTTGCTCCGTAATGCGTTTGCATGACGAACACGTCGCCACCGCGAATACTGTCGGCGTAACGTGGGCGCACTTCACCGTTGGAAAACTCAACGATGTTTGCATCGCCAAGTCGAATGCCTAAGTGTTCAGAAACTTCTGCAGCGAGTTCTGGATGAGTGCGCCCAGTAAAGAGTGACAGTCGCTTGGTGGTGACTTTGTCCATGTTGAACTGATTGCTTGACTGGCTGCTGGATTTTTTCATGTGCTCCGGGGAGAGGACTCGAACCCCTATATACGGGACCAAAACCCGTTGTCCTGCCATTGAACGACCCCGGAAGGAGCAACCCCTACGGTAGCGGATTTTCGTTTTTGCCAACAAAACCGATAGCGTCTCCAGTCTTATGGGTTCTCTGATCAAAAAACGCCGCAAGCGGATGCGCAAGAAGAAGCACAAAAAAATGCTGCGCCGTACGCGCCATCAACGTCGTAAATAGCTAATTTGCCGTCCTGGTACATATCACTGTCGCTTCTGGCAGTGCTTCAGCCAACCACGGAAACGCACCACGGAGAAACCATGTTGAGCCGCTTCCGGCCAAAGTTGGGGTACTTCCCGCCGCATCGCTAATTTTGTCGCGCCACCGCACGAGGCGGGGCTCGGCCACTAAAGCCGCTGGCTCAAGGTCGTTAAACCCATGTGGGCCCTCATGACCGCGTGGCCCATCGAGCGCATCCCAGGTGGCATAGACCTTGGGGGTTGAGACACCAAATGGGGGAATGACGAGTGTGATGTCGAGTGGCTCAAAGGGAAGAGGGGTGAGCACTTCACCAATTCCTTCCACTCGCGCCCTGCCGCCATGGATGCAAAAAGGAATGTCGGCGCCCAATTGAGATGCGGCATTGAGATCGGTGAACGATGCCCAGCGTAAAACCGCAGCCGCATCGGTTGAGCCCCCACCTAAACCTCCGCCATGGGGAATGTTTTTCGTGAGGCGTACATGTGCATTGCGCTGCGCGAGCGTGAGGGCGCGAAGAACAAGGTTGCTTGCGTCGTTCGCGAGACCGTCGCTGAAGGGGCCGTCGATAGTGAGAGAACTTGGCCCATTGCATTCTTCAATGGTGATGTCGTCGGCAATATCGAGTGAGACCATCTCGGCATCGATGAGGTGAAAGCCGTCGTTGCGCACACCGGTAACGCGCAAATTGAGCGTGAGCTTTGCAGGAGCTTTCATGTTTCTATCGTATTGGGCTTAACACGCGCGCTAAACGACCCCATGCAGCAAGATCGAGTTGTTCTGCACGCAATGTTGCTTCCACATCGGCTTCTACAAACTGCTCAGCAGTAACAACTCCAGCTAGTGCGGAGCGCAGCATTTTGCGGCGCTTGGCAAACCCAGTACGTACGAGTTGAAAGAGTGCCTCAGGTGCAACATCGCCGAGTGGGAGTGATGCATGGCGCACAATTTTGACCAGTGCGGAATCGACCTTTGGTCGTGGCAAGAACACTGTTGGAGGAACCGAGCCGGCAATTTGCGCGCGAGCCCAATAGGCAATTTTCACACTGAGCGCGCCATAGGCCTCGGTGCCAGGCGCAGCACAGAGTCTTTCGCCAACTTCAGACTGCACCATGACGAGCATGGAATGAATTGCTGGCACACCATCGAGCAGGTCGGCAACGAGTGGAGTTGCAATGTTGTATGGCAGGTTTGCCACAAGATGAAATGTGGCATCTGCGCTTCTGTTGTGACGAGCATTGATGTCGGCGAGGAACTCGTGCCAGTTCAGTGTCATGGCGTCGGCCTCAACAACTTCCACATTGGGAATGCCAGCCATCTGTTCGCGCAGTACGGGAACAATGCC
>JBIKNT010000166.1:0-4067 GCA_044358465.1 Ilumatobacteraceae bacterium | reverse complement strand
GAAGCTCTTAACTCCTGGATCCAAGGGTGCAGCAAAGTATGCGGTTTCTGGTGGATGCAAGTTGTCGAAGTCAACAACGCTTGTTGCGCCGAAAAAAGCCGGCACATGTTTGCTCTCGGTAAAGACAGCAAAAGTAGGCAAGACCGCAGCAACTACTCGTTCGGTACGTATTCAGGTGGTGAAAGCATTACCGAAATAACCCTGAATTTCTGAACTAGCTAAAAGCAACGCTGTACATGGACAGCGATGAATACACAAACCCATCGGTCACGGTGTGCGGCGCTTCATTGGGGCGCCGTGCACCGAGGACGTAGAGAAGTGGCAAGAAGTGTTCTGGTGTAGGTACTGCGTACGTGGCGTCGGGGTGGCTTGCGTAGTTCACAATGGCGTCAATGTCGTTGTTCTCAATAGCTTCCACAATGTATTTGTGAAAGCCGATGCTTGAAGGATGCGGTTCTGCATCATTAGACCAGTTGATGGCACCTAAGTTGTGCACAATGTTTCCACTGCCCACAATGAGCACCTGATATTCGCGTAACTTTTGCAATTTGCGGGCCACTTGTAGGTGCCATGCAGCGGGCTTTGAAATATCAATAGACATTTGCACCACAGGAACATTCGCTTTGGGAAATACATGCCGCAGCACGGACCATGCTCCGTGATCGAGACCCCAGCTAGTGGTGGCACAAATGGGTTCGGGGGCAACGAACTCTCGCAATAAATTAATGACGTGTTGGGCAAGCGCCGGTGAACCTGGGGCGGGGTATTCCACCTGTGAGAGCTCGGGCGGAAAACCTGAGTAGTCGTGAATGGTGCGTGGCTTTGAGTTTGTTGAAACACAAATACCTTGTGTGGTCCAGTGTGCAGAAACGACAAGAACTGCGTTGGGGTAGACCGGAACTTCACTTCTCACGTTCTCGCTTTCCCTGCGCTTTAGATGGGAAGAATTGAGCGAAACAAAACGTTCACCGAAATCGGCCCAATCGTTGGTGAACGTATTGTTTTCAATGGCGTTCATGGGGCTTCCGTGACCAAAAAAGACGGTGGGTGACGCAGCAGGCATAGACCTTGTCTAGCATCTGCTTTATGAACTTCGGCAGGCAAAAAGCACAGATGGTGGAACCAGCGAACGCACTTCCGGGCAGAACCGACCAGTTCATGCCCATTCCAGAAAAACACTTTGTACTCGATGCGCCTCTTGTGGGGCCATGGCCAAGTGGAACAGAAACAGCCGTGTTTGCTCTGGGATGTTTTTGGGGAGCGGAACGAGTGTTTTGGAAAACACCTGGTGTGTATTCCACTGCAGTGGGTTACGCCGGTGGTTACACACCAAACCCTGCATATGAAGAAGTGTGTTCGGGTCTTACCGGGCATACCGAAGTGGTATTAGTTGCCTACGCACCTGCTGAAGTTACTTTTGAACAGCTCCTCAAAGTGTTTTGGGAAGCGCACGACCCCACACAAGGCATGCGTCAGGGAAACGATGTGGGCACGCAATACCGCAGTGCGATTTACACAAACAATGCACAACAACAAACGAGCGCAGAGCAGAGCTGTGGCGTGTATGAAGAGCAGTTGAAGGCAGCTGGTTACGGTGCAATTACCACTGAAATTGCTCCTGTCGGAACTTTCTATTATGCAGAGCCGTACCACCAACAGTATTTAGCAAAGAACCCCAATGGGTACTGCGGTATTGGTGGCACGGGCGTGAGTTGCCCCATAGGTACAAAAATTTAAATACTTCTGGAACTATTGCATGAGGTGAAGCGACCTAGTGGGTAACCCCTCAAAATTAGGAGCTCACTGTGAAATCACGTCGTATTGTTGGTGCGTTGTTGGCACTTGGCGGCATTGTTGCCGCATCGATTATTGGTTCGGGTACCGCAAATGCTCACGTTTCTGTGTACGTAGCGGGAATGAGCGGAGCCGGAGTAGATACGACTGCAGACGGCAACCCCACTTACATCGTGTCATTTGCACCCGGGCATGGATGCAGTGGGCCAAAAACTGCTGCGAACCCCGATGGTGCGTATCCAACAACTTCACTCGAGGTGTTTTTGCCGAAAGACTCTGCTGGACAGTACATCTTGCCTGAAGTGCGCGCAGTTGAGGGAGTGGGTTACACCACTGAATTGAAGACGGAAGCCAACCCAGACACCGCTACAGCAACCAAAACCCCGAAAAGAGTCAAGTCAATTGTTTACTCGGGGTTCAATCTCAAAGCAGCGGACGGTGGCATGACGGCGAGAAATACGCAGATGTTTTCCTTGGCAGTGAAATTGCCAAAGTTGTCGGCGCTTCAAGCAAGCAGCAAATACACCTATACCGGCGCAGGAACATCTACACATGTTGAGGTGTACTTCCCGCAAGTTCAGTATTGCGATGTCACCGGTCAAGGCGTGGGCGTAACAACAACTGCACCGTCGGCAACTGCAACACTTGCACCAGTGTGTTCAGCAACCGACACGGTGAAAACAACTCTTCTCGACGACTGGACAACTGCAGGAAATACACCGAAGGTAACGATTGGTGCAAAGACCGTTGTTGCGGCAACAACTGGTTACATTGATGGCAATAAAACAACAAAAGCTGTTGCCGCAGACGAGTATTACTGCCAGGGTACGCCCGAGGTCAATGCAGCAAAATTGCCTTTGTATGGAAATTTTGAAGCACGAACCACTGGTGTAGGCGCAAAGCTCAAGGCAGTTTTCATGGTCGATGCATCTTCAGTGCATGCGGGCAAAAGAGTAGTGGTGCGCAACGCGACTGGAAAAATTGTTGCTTCTGGCAAACTCGACAAGTCGGGCGACTTCGCACGCACCTTGAATACTGCTCAATCAGCTGCTTTGACAAAGGGTGAACAACTCCGCTTGTTCATCGGTGGAGTACTCTCGGCAGCCGATGCGCTCTAAGTTTCTTTTCATAGCAACTCTTACAAGTTGTGTGTTTGCAACGGTTCTGGTGCCTCAAGTTGGGGCAGCAGAACCTTTGCGCGTACGCCCAGTGCCCCAGCATTCATCAATCATTGGCAAAACGCCAGTACCTAACTCTGTCGTGAGCAAGGCACCAGTGGTTGCAGTGCTGGTAGGAGAAACCGGCTCTGGAACTGGAGCTGATGATGCACTTTTTGTCTATGACAAATTAGGTGTGAACCACGCAGGGAAAATGCGGAGAGTTGCGGTGAGCGACAACACGCGATTAGAAGCCGACCTCAGCAATATGAAGCCGGGTTGGTATGTCGCCAAGCAGAAATTTACTTTCGATGACGGGCACCCATCGGGCGATGTTGGTTCACCGTGGTGGGTATTTGGGGTGAAGGTGAAAACCTCCGCTGCACCTACAAAACAACTGCAACTGCAACGGGTCACGCCAATCGAGACGGTTCAGAAAAAAATTGTGGCAAGTTTGTCGGGAGCGCGTATTGGTGCTCGTACGTTGACAATTAATTATAAATCTTCACCGAGTGACATTGTGACGTGGAGTTTGCAAAGCCCGTTAGGCGTCTTTGGAACTACAAACATTGTTCGTGCAAAAAAGAGTGCAACATTTGGTACTTCCCAATTTGTGCTTCCGTTTGCTGGAACGTACAAATTGTCATTCACGCATTATCCGAATGCGTTGAGCGACCCGATGCGCAGCATTACCTGGTCTACTTTGGTCAGCGTGAGGTAGTTCCCCAACCGTTGTTGCGGATACTTTCTCCGTCGGCATCTTGAGCTCTGCCTTGCCACCGCAATGCTCCTGGTGTGTGTGAGAGGTGCGCAATGAGCCCCTGCATGGGCGTTCCTTCAAGATGTTGAATCATATTGCGTGCAGCAAAATGGGGGTCGTCGTTAATGTCGGCCATGTCGTATACGGGGCCAATTGCCGCATCGGCTTCTTCAAAGATGCGTAGCACTTCTTCTTGTGGGCGCGCGGCACACCATGAAATGAGCAGCTCGTTAAGTTCTTGACGATGCTCCACACGCAAGTTGAATGTGGCAAAGCGTGGGTCGTTGGCCACACCAAGAATGTCGAGTACCCGTGCAGCAACAGAGTCACTTGAAGCAGAGACACCTACCCATTTG
>JBIKNT010000055.1:0-8011 GCA_044358465.1 Ilumatobacteraceae bacterium | reverse complement strand
GTTCACAAGGTGAGGGTATCTGGCACTGCTAACTTTTGCAAGCACTTTGGGCCGTGGGGGAGCCTTTTCGGGACTCCCTACTAGCCTTACTCCATCACGGATTTCACCTCTTACCAGTGGCCGAACAACGGCAACGCGGTGCCACCCGTGGTGGCATCGATGGTGGTGTTCTGCGACCCAGTGGGGCCAGAAGGGCAGGTGGGTGCCGACTTCGCCGAGGTGGTCGCTGGCTTGGTCGGCCAAGACTACGAGTCGCTGCAGTACCTCTTTTTCCTGGTGGGGCCCGACGACGAGGTGCGACACGCCTACGAAAGCCACATTGCCCAACATTTGCCGCTCGCTGCCGTGCGCAAAGTGGAAGGTAACCCTGGTTATGGACCAACCCAAAATGCCGCAGCCCGTTTGGTGGAAGGCGACAACGGTCTCTTTCTCTTTTTGCACGACGATGTGTGTCTTGCCAGCAATGCGGTGAGTGAACTCGTCACCGAACTGTCGCGTTCCAATGCAGCAGTGGTGGGCCCAAAGCTTGTGCAGTGGGACGACCCATCGCTCTTGCAACATGTGGGAATGGGCGTCGACCGTTGCGGCGAAATCGACCCCATTGTGCTTCCAGGTGAAAAAGACCAACAACAACACGACGCAGTAGCCGACGTGTTTTGTCTGCCCAGCGCTTGCTTGCTCGTGCGGTCCGACCTGTTTCGCACCTTGGGTGGTTTTCATCCGGGCATCACCTTTGGTGGCGAAGAGATGGACCTGTGTTGGCGCGTGCATCTCACCGGTGGCCGTGTTGTTGTAGTACCAAGTGCGGTTGCGCGACACCGTGAAAATTTCACGTCTCGCCAGCCACTCATCGAGCTCACCACCATGAGCGAAACACATCGGGTGGCAACAGTTTTGTCGTGTACTTCTGGTGCGCGACTCTTGCCTGTCTTTTTCCAAATGCTCGGGCTGTCGCTATTAGAACTTCCCATAGCCATTGCAACCGGAAAATGGAAACAAGGAGTAGCGGCACTTCGTGCAACATGTGGTGGTGTGTTGCGGTTGGGTTCTATTGCAAAACGGCGCCGCGCGGTGCAGCAATCACGTCTTGTGAACGATGCTGAAGTGCATGACTTGCAGGTGCGTGGAAGCGCTCGAGCCACAAACTTTTTGCGCTTGCGTCGTGCCGAAAATGAAGCACGTCGACGCGAGTCCTTTGTGGTTGCTAAAGAACGAGAGCGCCGTCAGCGTTTTTCCGTTGTTGTTGGGTGCATGCTCGCTGCAATAGTGCTGGTGGGAAGTCGTCAACTCTTTTTCCGTGGAGTGGCAAATATCGGTCAGTTTGTGCCCTTTACCGAGTCGTGGCGGTCACTGGCAGCGGCGTATCGATTGGGCTGGTGGCCAGCAGGTTTTGGTTCGTTGTCGCCCGCTCCAACAGGAACCGCACTGGTTTCTGTTGCCTCTTTTTTCTCTTTGGGAAATCCAGCACTCTTGCGAACACTTGCCATTGTTGGGCTATTACTCGTTGCTGCAATAGGGATGTGGCACGCAAGTGCTGCTGTGTCATCAAGTCGAGCACGCATCGCTGGAGTCGTTACTTACCTTGCTTTGCCCATTGGGTATGAATGCATTGCAACGGGTCGTTGGGGTGCGCTTGCATGTTTCGCTGCACTGCCCTGGGTGATTGCAGCATTCAACGCTGCACGTCATGTCGACACGGCACGTGCAAGCGATATTGCGCGGCAAGGTGTGCGACTCGGTCTTGTGATTGGTGTTGTTGCGGCCTTTGAGTCTTCCTTTGTTCCTGTGTGTGTTGTGCTCTTTGGTCTGTGGTGGCTCAGTGGCATCGTTTCGGGTGGAACAGCTTCAGTTCGAGGAGCTGCGAGCATTTTCGGCGTGGGTATTGTCAGTGCATTGCTGCTGCAACTGATGTGGCTGAGCAACTACGTCAATAGCAACTGGTGGCAAACAATTGTTGGTTTCGACTCGGGTGTAGGAATGCAAAAGGGGCTCAAGGAACTAGCGAGTTTCGATTTTGGGCGCTTTCACTTAGCAACATTTGCTCTGTTGTATTTCTTCGTACTTGTAGTGAGCCTTGGCACTGCTCGCGGTGAGCGCTTCGTGCTTGCACTACGTGGTGCGGCGTTTGTCGTTGTGTTCCTGGGTTTTGCGGTAGTGGGCGATACCCGTGCGGTGAATGCGGCCATGCCTGACCCTGCTGTGCTTCTCACGGTGGTGGCATTGGGTCTTGCGCTCGGAGCCATCTCTGCGGTGGAAGCTTTCGATGTAGATGTGAAGGGTCGTAAATTTGGATGGCAGCAACCTGCAAGCGTGTTGGCGCTCTGCGCCATCGCAGTAGGAGTATTCCCTCTGGCCGTGAATGCGGCAAATGGTCGCTGGAACCAGCCATCTTCTTCGTTGTCAAGTTTGTTATCGCAACTACAGAAGAACCCAGCAGAGGGCGACTATCGCATTTTGTATTTGGGTAACCCGCAGTTGTTGCCTGCAGCTCCACGCACAGTTCCCTTTGGCGCAAAAGACACTGTGCGATTGGGGTACGCCATTACCGATGACGGTGCTGCAACTCTGTACAACCAGTGGGCTGCAAAAAAAACTTCTGCAGTTGTTTCGCTAGAAAACACTTTGCAAGATCTGAGCGAAGGCAACACACCACGCATTGGCCGATTGCTCGCACCGCTCGGAGTGCGCTACATCGTGGTGCCACTCATTGACGGGTCACGAAGTACTCGTGCACAGCCATTGCCTCTTCCGCAGGGTCTCATGAGCGCACTTGAAGTTCAGCTCGATTTTCGGCGTCAATACTTTGCCAGTGATTTAGTGATTTATGAAAACGTTGCGTGGGCGCCGACGCTTGCCCAACTTACTGAAGCCGGCATTGTGGCAAGTAAGAACGCGGGCAATGAAGCACTTGTGTTGTCTGACCTGCGTGGTGCAACACCAGCCAAAACTGGTTTTATCCCTGGTCGTGCAACGCAAAAACTCAATGTTGGCGGTGGAACAGTCAGCGCGGCTATTCCTTCCTCATCGCGCTGGCGTTTAGAGATCAAGAATCAAGAAGTGCTCTCGCGTCCAGCATTTGGCGCAGTTCAGGCCTTCGATATTCCTGCCGATGTGCCTGCAAATACAGTTGCAACGCTTGCCTTCTCGCGGCCGTTAACGCATGTGCTGCTCGTCATTGCTCAGTTTGCAATGTGGGTGTTTGCCGTGTTTTTTGCCCTTGGCCTTCGTTTCAGGCGCAGGCGCCTCAGTGAAGTTGCCCTGAGTTCAGATGCCCGCAATATTTCCTTTGGTGGTGGGCAATGAAGACATGGCGTCGACTGGTGTCGTTGGCTGTGGTTGCCGGTTGTGCTGCCGGAGTACTACTGCTGTCTGAGTCGGGTAAAACTGCTGTGAGCCAAGAAGTCAATGATGCTTCAGCCAAGGTGCAGGAAGCTTTTCCGCACGTTGTCAATATTGGGGCCATTAGTAGTTCTTGGTATTGCCCTGGAGTGCCACTAGGCGGCGATGCCTACGCCGGAAATGACTACGGCGGAACTATCACTATTTCCAATCCCACCGATACTGAAGTGCAAGGCGTAGTGACGCGCTATGCAACAGAAAATGAACCTGAAATCGTTTCCATCATTGTTCCGCCGCGCGATTCTCTCGTTTATAACTTCAGTGAAGGTGCTCGTGGGGCATATGTCAGTGCATTGGTAGAACTTGCTGGCGGCAAAGGCACATCGGTTGAACAGCGAGCTATATACCCAGCTGGCGACTCAACCCAGCCGTGTGTGAACCAGCCTTCGACGCAGTGGTTTTTCGCCGATGGTTTTACTGCGAGCGACAGCAAAGAAGACCTTCTCTTAACGAACCCATTGCCCGATGCAACGGTAATTAACGTGCGCTTCGTCACCAAAGATGGAGAACGTCAACCTTCAGCGCTCCAGGGTTATGTTCTTCCTCCACACTCATTGCGTGTGCTCGATATTGCAAGCCAAGGCGCTCGCGGTGAAGACCTTGTGGGTGTGGAACTGCGTGCTGTTAGTGGCACTTTTGTAGCAGCGCGAGCGCAACATTATTTAGGTACTGGGCGCTTGGGTTATTCGTTGAAATTAGGTGCTCCGGCAGTTGCCACCGACTGGTGGCTGACAACGGGCGACTACCGTGGGAAGCCCAATGAGCAAATTGTTGTGTTCAACCCAACGCAAGACGAAGCAAAAGTGGTGGCACTTTTCTCTGGTGAAGGTGGGGTAGGTGTTGCACCACTCAACCTCACGGTGCCGGCACACCGTGTGGTGTCTCTTGCCATGTCGAACATTGCTGGGTTAACAGAGAATCGATTCACGGTGTCTTTTTCTGTTCTTGAAGGCACGGGCATAGTGGTGGAACATGTCTCCACTCGTCAGTTGGAAAAGTCGATGGCAACCACTGTTGACCTAGGTGTGCCCTTTGTGATGGCTGCAAAGCAGTGGGCAATTCCTTCACCCATTACATCAGGAACAGCCGATGCCATTGCTCTCACCAATGTGACTG
Source organism: Ilumatobacteraceae bacterium (assembly GCA_044358465.1). Taxonomy (GTDB): domain Bacteria; phylum Actinomycetota; class Acidimicrobiia; order Acidimicrobiales; family Ilumatobacteraceae; genus F1-20-MAGs119. The sequence continues at coordinate 3,496 of JBIKNT010000055.1, read as the reverse complement.
CGTTGCAGGCGAGTGCACGCATTGAAGGGGTGGGGCCAGCAGGCGCATTGCCGATTGCTGGCCTGGAAGCAATTGTTGTTGAACCAGGAGCAACTCGCTATGTCGCGTTACCTGAGGGCGTAGTGCTGGGGCAGTTGCAAGTTGTTTCTACACAAGATCTCATTGTGGTGCGTTCTCTTCCTCGCACTTTTGGTGTGAAAGGAAGAGATCTGGTTGCGGCGCTGCCTGTGAGATAACAGGTTTATTCTGGTTGCTCAAGTGCCAGTGCTTGCTCAACCCGTTTAATGAGATCATCTTCTGCTTTGCGGGTGTAGTCGTCTGAGGCGATGTAGAAAACCAGCGACATGACGAGTCCCACTGAAATTGCAACTCCGAGTGACTGCACCCATTTAATCCAACGCCGGCTTGGTACAGGGAGCAGTGCCATGGTGAGAACGGTGAGCAGCGCCAAAATGATGCACACCATCGTGGTCATGCCATCAAGCGAACCAGAAGCGCTGTTCACTCGGTTTTGTCGGTCATGAATAAGTTGCTTTTCCTCTTCGAGCACAATTTGCACTTCGGCCGCTGTCTCATCGTCACTTTTGAGATCTCGCACCAAAATCTTGAACTCTTCTAAAAGTTCTTCAAACGCTGCTTCTGCTCGTGGGTCTCCGCCCACAGGTGGTGTGGTGTCGACTTCGTACTTGCGCACATTTTCAAGGTATTTGATGGTAAGACCCTTGACCGCTGGTACAAGTTTTGGGTCGAAAGCTCGTGTTTCCACAATGATTGATTCCAGTGTGGTGATTTCATCAAAAAGAATATTCTGCGAAGAAACTTGGTCACTCCATACGTTCACAATGATGAAGGCGAGCAGCAAGGTGAATGCAGTACCAATGAATCCGAACACCGCAACGAGACCTTCGGTGTCGTCGCCCTCGGCTTGAATGCGAGCATTGAAAATAGCCTTCACCACAGGTATGACGAGGAGAACGGGAATACCGATGCTGATGAGCACGATGAGCCAGAGGGGAAAGGCGAGGAATCCTTCAAGCATGAAATGACTCTTTCTCTCAAAAGTAGGTAGCGCGACCCTACATTAATTCGTAGCCCAAAGCGGAAAATGCATAAGGTGGAGCCGTGAAGTTCGTCGCGGTCATCGTGGTTGTTGTAGTTGCCGCACTACTTGCCCAGTTTTTGCAGCGTCGCAAGCCTCAAGCACCTACTCAGCCAAAAATGGAAGTGCCTGCACAGGTAGACAGAAGTGACTTTCTTCAACCTGAGGCGCAGTGGTTGGTGGCCGTGTTCTCGTCGGCAACGTGCGCTACATGTATTGACGTGGTTGCGAAAGCGCAAGCATTGGCCACCACGCAAGTTGCAGTAGTGAACGTGGAGTACCCCGAACGCAAAGACTTGCACGACCGTTATGGCATCGATGCAGTGCCCACCATTGTCGTTGCCGACGCCGATGGAGTGGTGCGTGGAAGTTTTATTGGACCCGTATCGGCGACCGACTTGTGGGCCGGTGTTGCCGAAATACGTCAGCCAGGTTCGCGCGCAATTTCAGATTGTGCAACTTCACCTGTTGTTGAATGTGATTGAGAAGCAGATTCGCTTAAGCCCTGCTGAACAAGTCGTAATACTGCTGGCCCATCGATGGTTTCTTCTTCGAGGAGTCGCTCAGCAACAAGGTCGAGACCGCGACGGTGTTTAGTGAGAACCTCGCGAGCGCGCGTTTCTTGTGCCCGCAAGATACGTGCAATTTCTCCGTCAACCAACTTGGCGGTTTCATCGCTGTATTCGCGACCACTGGTCATGAGGTCTTCGCCAAGAAATACTTGCTGCTGACTATTCCATGCCATAGGGCCAACTGCTTCGCTCATTCCCCATTCGCGCACCATGCGCCGGGCAATGCCAGTTGCTTGCTCGAGGTCGTTTGCTGCTCCGCTGTTCAAATTGCCAAAGACCATCATTTCGGCAACGCGGCCACCCATTGCTTTGCAAATGATGTCTTCAAAGTATTCCTTGGAATACGTATGACGTTCTTCGGGCAAGGTCCAGGTAACGCCAAGTGCCATGCCGCGCGGCAAGATAGTGACCTTATGGAGCGGGTCGCTGTGGGGGAGCACTGATGCAAGAACTGCGTGGCCACCTTCGTGATAAGCGGTTGCCTTTTTCTCATCGGCATTGAGCACAAGGCTTTCGCGGCTTGCACCCAAAACAACGCGGTCACGCGCATTTTCGAAGTCGACGTGCTCTACTTGTTTTCCACCACGGCGTACAGCAAAGAGTGCAGCCTCATTGACCAAGTTGGCAAGGTCGGCACCACTCATGCCAGGTGTGGCACGAGCCATCGTTTCAAGGCTGACCTCGGGGGCCATGCGCTTGTCGCGTGAGTGCACCTTCAAAATGGCAAGTCGCTCTTCGTGTTCTGGCAACGGCACAATGATGGACCTGTCGAAACGACCAGGGCGCAATAGCGCGGGGTCGAGTACATCGGGGCGGTTGGTGGCTGCCATGATGACGATGCCTTCGCTTGTTTCAAAGCCGTCCATTTCAGAGAGCATTTGGTTGAGCGTTTGTTCACGTTCGTCGTGCCCGCCACCGAGTCCGGCTCCGCGCTTGCGGCCAATGGAGTCGATTTCGTCGATGAAAATGATGGCACGTCCCATTTTTCGTGCCTGCTGGAAAAGGTCGCGCACGCGACTTGCGCCCACGCCAACGAACATTTCCATAAAGTCTGAACCAGTGACCGACAAGAAGCCCACACCGGCTTCACCCGCTACTGCACGAGCAAAGAGTGTTTTACCTGTTCCTGGAGGGCCAACAAGCAAAATGCCTTTCGGAATCCGTGCGCCAATTTCCTTGAATTGTTCAGGCATACGCAAGAAGTCGACCACTTCTTTGATTTCCATTTTGACGCCTTCATACCCAGCGATATCGGCAAAGGTGGTGGACGGTTTGTCGGCGTTATAGGTTTTGGCGCGGCTACGGCCAATAGACATGATGTTGCCTGCTTGGCCCATAGCGCGGCGCTGCATGAACACGAAAATGCCAATGATGAGAAAGAACGGCAACAAGATGGGCAAGAGGCTGGTGAACCAGTTGGCCTGTGGTGTTTTGTAGTTGTAGTCGACACCTTGGTCTTTTAAGAGCTTCTCGTCAGCATCGCTGAGGATGGGGGCACCGGTGGTGGTGAACTTGCGTCCGTCGCTCAATGTTCCCGACAACACATTGGTGATGTTGTTGATAGAGACATTGTCTACCTTGCCCAAGCGCACCTGCGAGAGAAATTCGGTATAGGTGAGTTTCTCGGAATTCTTTGTGGGAATGAAGCGTGGCCCGAAAACGAGCGCAAGAGCACCCGCGGCAATGAGCCACACTGCCCACTTGGGGAGTTGTTGTTTGCCCGACTTTGGAGCAGTGGGGTCGGGGTTGTTGCGCTTGGCATTAAATGGGTTCTTGCGTGGTTGGCGATCATTTTTCTGCGGTGATGAGGGGGCATTTCCGGGAA
>JBIKNT010000117.1:0-5233 GCA_044358465.1 Ilumatobacteraceae bacterium | reverse complement strand
TGCGAGGGGGGTGGTGGCGGGGGCAAGTTGCTCATGCCCTCATGATATGGGCTGGGTGGTCGTCATGTATCCCCCACCTCGTAATCGGGTATGGATAGCGTTCTTCAATGGCTCGCCAATGCTCACGTTCCGGATGCTCCTCGCCGGCATCAATGACCCTTACCTATCAATACAACCGCTCTGTGGCCTGGATCGATCAACTGCAGGCTGAACGTGATCCGCATGCCTACGATCTCTGCGAACGGCACGGAAAACGCACCACTGTTCCTTCAGGTTGGCGCCTCGAAGACCGCCGAGCCGTGTACCACTTCATCACACCCAATCGCCTTGCCGGGTAACTCACCTCCGCGGCACTCCAGCGATTACCGCGGTACCGCATCGCGCTATTCGTTGCCAACGGTGATTGGCGGTTGGCTGGGTTGTTATCTCGTTGCCAATATTCTCGGTGGCGTCATTGTGGGTGCAACAGCTCCTTCTGGCGAAGAACCCATCTGGGTTCTTGGTGCATCGGCCCTTGCGTTGTGGACACCATTCATCGTCATGTTGGTGATGCTCTCGCGTAAATTGGGTTCAGGTAATTTTTGGAGCGACTATTCCGTTCGCTTTCGGCCAATTGATGCTCTCGGTATTCCCTTGGGAATTGCATCGCAAATACTTTTAGTGAGTGCGGTGTATTGGCCATTGCGCAAAATTTTCCCTAATACCTTCGATGCCGCAGATGTTGAAGATCGTGCACGCGACCTTTACGAACGCGCGGATGGCTGGTGGCTCATCGTTCTCGTGCTCATTGTGGTGGTTGGTGCACCCATTGTTGAAGAACTCGTGTACCGAGGATTCATACAGGGAACTTTGCGGGGAACCATGAATCATGGCGTTGCGCTTGTAGTGACAGCGGTGTGGTTCGCGCTGATCCATTTCGTGCCTGTGGAGTATCCGGGGCTTTTTGCCATTGCCTTGGTTCTAGGACTTTCGTATCACTTTTCCCACAGAATTGGTATGGCAATAGTGACGCATATGGCATTTAACGCCACAGGATTGTTGCTTGTTGCCCTGAAGTGAGTCATTTCTTGGCAACATAAATGCCACAATGGACATATATGAGCACTGAAATCGAAAGCGAACACGACGTTGAAGACGAAGTAGTTACGCCGAACAGGATCCAGAAACTTGCTGCATCGTTTCAGGGCTTTCAACTTTTCTCAACAATTGTGATTGTGGGCGGGGCGATGTTGTTTCTCTTCGCAACGTTGCATCCTTCGCTGATTTTTAGAAACAATACGCCAACAGGTGGCGATATGGGTGCCCATGTATGGGGCCCGGCATTTTTGCGTGACAACTTATTGTCGAACTTCAAACTGTCGGGCTGGAGTATGGACTGGTACTCCGGTTTGCCCACATACCGCTTTTATATGGTGGTGCCGGCGTTATTCATCTTGTTGCTCGACATCGTTCTTCCTTATGGCATTGCGTTCAAAATTATTGCAGTGATAGGAATTATTGCACTCCCTGCATGTGCGTGGGCTTTTGGAAAACTTGCACGATTCGCATACCCGCTGCCCGAACTTTTTGCCTTAGCTGCAACTGTCTTTCTTTTTGATGAGAGCTTCACCATCTATGGCGGAAATATTGCCAGCACTATGGCTGGGGAGTTTTCCTTTTCCATCGCACTGGCGTTTGCATTTCTCGGGTTGGGTTTTTTAGCCCGCGGTCTTGACGACGGAACAAAAAGAGGGGCAGCAGCCATATGTATTGCCTTATCTGGGCTGAGTCACGGCATCGTTCTCATTTTTGTGTTTGGTGGCGCGGCCCTCATGGTTCTCATCCACGCCAATAAACAACGTTTTCGTTTTGGCGTCAGCGCTATTGGTGTAGCGGTATTGCTCTCATCATTTTGGGTCATGCCCTTTCTCACAGCGCATGCCTTTATGACCGACATGAAATATGAGCCACGTCCGAGTGGTGCAACCGATTCATTCTGGGACATGTTCTTCCCGCACACCGTCTTTTGGGATCTCTTTGTGATGGCATTTGCCCTCATCGGTTTTGCTGCCTGCATTATTCGCAAAAAAATATTTGGCATGTGGATGGGCGTGTTATGCACTGCATTGTTTGCAGGTGTGTACATCACTCGCGACAGTTTGCCCATCATTGGTCTTTTGTGGAACCCACGACTCTTGCCGTTCATGTACATTTTGCGCTACATGCTCATGATGATCGGCATATATGCCGTCATTACATCGGTAGTGCGTTTAGTAATGCTTGAGCGAGGGGAAAAGTCGCAACACGTTCCTGCAGAAGTGACTTCTGGGTATGTGCGCAATGCTTCTGTATGGGCAGTCGCCATCACAGTTTTGTGCATCTTTGGCTTTCGTTTTCAACAGTTGCCTTTTGCTTCGGTGGTAGCAGGAGCAAACGACAAATCGGAATATTCATGGGGCCCATTTCGCGGTCCATCTGGCAACAAAGCATTTGTCGATGGGTGGGCACGATGGAACTTTGAAGGATATGAAGGCAAGCCTGCATACGGTGAATACGAAGGCATTGTTCAAACCATGAAAAAAATTGGCGAAGACCCAGCTTTGGGTTGCGGTCGTGCCTTGTGGGAAAACAGCGGCGACCTGAATAAATACGGCACCACCATGGCGCTGATGCTGTTGCCATTTTGGACCGATGGATGCATTGGTTCACAAGAAGGACTCTTCTTTGAAGCTGCCGGCACAACGCCGTATCACTTCATTAGTGCTGCTGCGATGTCGAAACAAAGCAGCAACCCCGTTCGTGAGCTCCGTTACGACAACAACAATGCTGAAATGGGTGTTCATTACTTGCAAGAGCTCGGTGTGCGGTACTACATGGCCTACACGCCAGAAGCGGTAGCGCAAGCAGAGACGCAAAAAGACCTTACTGAAGTTGCTCGTAGTGGGCCATGGGTGGTGTACCAAGTGGCCGATAGCGACTGGGTAGTGCCCATGACGGTGCAGCCAGTAGTAGTGGAAAAACGTTCAGGCGACCAACGTGAGCGCTGGCTCGAGTTGGGTTCAAGTTGGTTGCAAAACACCGATGAATGGGCGGCCACGCCAGTGGCTGATGGGCCAAAGGAATGGCAACGTGTATCTGTTGCTCCCGACCTCAATCGTCGCGTAGGAGACCCAGGAAGTTCATCGCGCAGTGTTGACATTGTTCAACCACTAGAGGAAATCACTCCGGTAGCTTTGCCGCAAGTGAATATTTCGAACTACTCACATACACAAGAATCAGTGTCGTTCACGGTCGACAAAGTAGGAGTACCCGTGTTGGTGCGGGTGAGCTATTTCCCGAACTGGACTGTTTCGGGTGCACAAGGTCCGTATCGGGCCGCACCAAACATGATGGTGGTTATTCCTACCGAGAAAAATGTGCAATTGAAGTACTCATCTACTGGCATCGACAAACTTGCCTATTTATTCACATTAATAGGTATTGGAATTGTTATTTTCTGGTGGCGACGTGGCCCGTATCGTTATGGCACATCGATGCCGCCGCTAATGTAAATATGAGATGACACATTCAGATCTCACCAACATTTTCAAGGCATACGACGTTCGCGGAACTGTTCCCGACCAATTCAATGTCGACATCGCACGAGCAGTGGGGGTTGGCTTTGCTCGCTTTGCAAAAACTTCCACCATTTTGGTGGCTCGCGATATGCGGCCTTCAGGAGTAGAGCTCGTCGCTGCATTTGCAGAGGGTGCAATGTCGCAGGGGGCCAATGTTGTTGACCTTGGTTTAGCAAGTACCGACTTGTTGTACTTTGCTGCAGGTTCGCTCGATGCCCCAGGGGCAATGTTCACTGCGTCACATAATCCGGCGCAATATAACGGCATCAAGTTTTGCTTGTCGGGGGCGCGGCCAGTCGGTGTAGATAGCGGTCTTAACGATATTCGTGAAGTTGCCGTGCGTGAATTGGCACAACCATCGGCATCGGTGGCAAGTAGAGGCCAGTTGTCGCAACGCAATTTGCTCGATGCATTTGCCGACCATGTGGTGAGCTTTGTCGACCAAGACCAACTCATTCCTTTAAAAGTTGTTGCCGATACGGCAAATGGAATGGGTGGCCTGGTGGTTCCTGCAGTGTGCGAACGACTACCGCAGGTGCAACTTGAAGTGATGTTTGGCGAACTCGATGGCACCTTCCCTAATCACCCAGCAGACCCCATTCAGCCTGCAAACCAAAAAGATCTCCAAGCACGCGTCTTATCTGGCGGGTTCGATGTTGGCCTGGCATTCGACGGCGATGCCGACCGGGTATTCGTCGTTGACGAAAAAGGTGTTGGGTTGTCGGGAAGCACAACAACTGCTTTGTTGGCCGCAGCAGTGTTGCGTAAGAATCCTGGTGCAAAAATCATTCACAACCTCATCTGCTCAAAGGCAGTACCTGAAGTCATTACGGAATATGGGGGAGTCCCTATTCGTTCGCAGGTAGGGCACAGCTACATCAAACAACTCATGGCAGAAACGGGTGCCGTGTTTGGTGGAGAGCATTCAGCGCACTATTACTTCCTTAACAATTACCGTGCCGACAGCGGGCTCATTGCTGCAATGCACGTGTTTAATGAAATGAGTCGTAGCGGTGAAAAGCTTTCTCAGGTGCGCGTTCCCTTTGAGCGCTACAGCGCAAGTGGCGAAATCAATACACAAGTCAATGACCCTCTTGCCGTCATTGAAAGAGTGGGTGCTGCATTTGCTGCATTTCCGAGCGATCGTCTCGACGGGCTCACCATCGATTGTGGCTCGTGGTGGTTCAACCTGCGGCCCTCGAACACCGAGCCATTATTGCGACTCAATCTTGAGGCAAATAACCGCGATGAATGCGACCAGCATGTTTCAGAAGTACTTGCCCTCATTACGCAAAACGCGTAGCAGTAACCCCAGCACATTTTGGGTAGTGTGAAGGCATGTCGTTAAACGCAAAATTGTTGGAAATTCTGGCTTGCCCAGAAGACAAAGGTCCGCTGTTCTATGTGGAGTCAGAGTCGCTTCTCTACAACAATCGTTTACAGCGTGTCTACGAGGTCAAAGCGGGCATTCCCGTCATGCTCATCTCTGAATCGCGCAGCGTTGATGCTGGTGAACATGATCGCATCATGGCAAAAATCACCGCTGAAAACATTCAGCCCACCTTTATTGCGCACTAGTATTTACTAGTCGGGCTGAAAGACCGGAGCCAGCAGGCCCCAGCCCGGGTACTTTCCCT
>JBIKNT010000165.1:0-4101 GCA_044358465.1 Ilumatobacteraceae bacterium | reverse complement strand
CTTTCTCCATGAACTCGGCGATGCCAAGAAAAATGCCGAGAAATTAGGCTGGCAATAAAAGTGTCTCAGGAAAGCGTTTCTATGTCTGAAACGGAAAGTCTGCAAGTAGCTAGTACTACTTGTTTGATGTGCGAGTCCCCCTACGGCAAGGAATGGAGCACCCCAGACGGGAAAGCTCTTTTATGCCCCACCTGTGCAACCCTGAATGGAATCGGCTGCCCGTAAAACCCTACTAGTCGATGTTCTATTGTTGTGACATGGGAACACTTGACGGAAAAGTAATCATCATTACTGGGGCAGCACGCGGACAAGGCGAGGCCGAAGCAGAGTTAGCCGCACAAGCCGGCGCGAAAGTTGTTGTCACCGACATCATTGATGGTGAGAGCGTTGCAAAAAAAGTCAACGGACTTTTCATTCAACACGATGTCACTTCATCTGAGCAGTGGGGCAAAGTTGTTCAACAAACATTGGATCAATACGGTCGTATTGATGGGCTCGTGAACAATGCTGGCATTTGGAAGCCAGGTGGCATTACGCAAGCAACTGAAGCAGAGTTCCGTCAAATTATTGATGTGAACCAAGTGGGCGTTTTTCTTGGCATGCAAGCAGTATCGGCAACAATGATTGCGCAAAAGTCGGGTTCCATAGTGAACATCTCATCGGTTGCAGGAATGCGTGGCCTGCGCGCCATTGCGTATGCAGCAAGTAAGTGGGCGGTGCACGGCATGACCAAAACTGCAGCACGAGAACTTGGCGCACACAACGTACGTGTGAACTCGGTGCACCCCGGCTTTATTGAAACCGACATGTTGCCCCAAGGCATTGAGAGCACCATCGCAAACCAAGTTCCTATGCAACGCACTGCTGATGCAAAAGAAGTGGGCGAGGTAGTGATGTTCTTGCTAGGCGACGCAGCGTCGTACGTGAATGGTGCCGAAATTATTGTTGACGGCGGCTTTATTGCGTAGGGAAGTTAATTCCAACCCAGGCGCTTCGTTGTTGCTTTGTGTTGAGCAATTTCATCGAATGCCATGGTGCGTATATCGGTTGCTTCTTCAGGCGTAATGCCGAAGCTCTCCATCAGAAATAATTCAGACCACAAGAGAATGCCCGACTTGACGGCGAGTGCTTGGGCGAACCTTGGGTTCATCCCCATTTTTTGAAACTGAATGGCCAATTCACCATTGAGTTCACGTGACTTTTCTGCAAACCGCTTTGGTTTCACTCCGCAGGTAATGAGGTACTGAATCACTTGTTGGCGCTGACTTGTGTATTTGCGCCCGACTGCCAAAACAGTGAGATCGAAGGAGGCAGCTTCTTCGCCGCGCTTTATGCGGGCCTCAATCTCCTTTTGAGTGGCTGCTTGCGCCAAGCGCGCGAGTTCATCGGTGACGGCAGTAAAGAGGTCGATGCGAGTGCCGAAATAGCGAAACACGTATCCATGGTTGAGCCCAGTAATTTCCGCTATTTCCTGCAGAGAAATATCGGGGATGGGTTTCTTGGCAATGAGTGAAATAGTGGCATCAAGAAACATCTGGGTGGCAGCAGCGCGGCTATAGCGGACAGGTTTTGCCTCAACTTTCGCAGCAGGTTTCTTCTTCGCACTTGGCACTTCGCTAATTTACTCCATTTAATTCGATGCGATTGTTTCAATTACCTTGCATCTAGCAGTGCAAAAAGATCGGCCAGCTCTTCCAATTGAACTTCAAGCGGTTGTGGCCAAATACTGCCAAAGCAGTTGACGACGCAGGAAAGAAAATTCCACCGTCAAAGCGCATCATGAAATTAAAGATTGGTAAAAAGCCAACGAAGTAGCGAGAAGTAGGGGTCGTGTCCGCTGATGTGCGGGCGCGGCCCCTCTTCTATTGTTTTGCCAGGGGGTATACCAATGGCAACACTGTTAGCGCGTGTCACTATTAAAGAAGGCTGCGAAGCTCGCTTCGAAGAAGTTGCGCACCAAATGTACGAACGCACGCACGCCGATGAAGAAGATGTGCGGCGCTATGAGTACTGGCGGGGTGCTGAGCCACGTACGTATTACTGCATCGAGTCGTATGCCGACGTGGTGGGTTTTTTAAAACATCAGTCGAGTGCGCACCATCATCATTTTGGGCCCGATTTCCGTGAGCTCATTGAAGCCATCACAATGGAATGGGTTGACCCCATTGGCCAGGCTTCGCCATTGGCGCCAACAAACAACCAACCACTACCAGATGATGCAACAGAGCAAATGAAAGCCATATATCCACGTTTTGCCAGTATTTATGCCGCTTGGTGGGGAAGGTTGCGCTGAGTTCAACTCGGCTGTCTTTTTGATGCATCGCTAAACTCGGTGAGCATTCAATGAATACCTAGTGCAAGAGAGACCACTTCGCATGGAATTTAATTACCCTCCCGCAGCCGATGCCTATCGCAAAAAAGTGTGCGCTTTCTTAGACCAGCACCTACCTGCAGGCTGGAAGGGAATTGGCGCACTCAACAGAGAAGAAGCTGCAGCTTTTACCGATGCATGGCGAGAAACATTGCGCGACAATGGTTTCCTGGCAGTGAACTGGCCAAAGGAATACGGCGGTCAGGGGCTCACCTCTATTGAGGCAGCGGTCATCTCGGAAGAATTTGCTCGCGTAGGCGTGCCCACCGTTGGCCCAAACGACATGTTTGGTATCAGCATGTTGGGCAACACGCTTTTGGCCATTGGAACCGAAGAACAAAAGAAGCATTACCTGCCGCGGGTGTTGTCGGGTGAAGACTTGTGGTGCCAAGGTTTTAGTGAGCCAGCCGCAGGCAGCGACTTGGGCAACCTCGGTTGTCGTGCAGTGCTCGACGGTGATGAGTGGATCATTAACGGGCAAAAGACCTGGAACACCGGTGGCCACATGGCAAACCATATTTTCGTTCTCGCCCGCACAGCGCCCGATGAAGTGAAGCATCGCGGAATTACTTTCTTGCTCGTTGACATGCGTCAACCAGGTGTTGAAGTGCGACCCATTCGCATGATGTCGGGCGACTCGGAATTTAATGAAGTCTTTTTTACCGATGCGCGTTGTCCGAAAGGAAATGTTGTTGGTGAAGTGAATGGTGGCTGGATGGTCACCATGACATTGCTGGGTAATGAGCGCGGAGCCGGTGCAGCAATTAACGCCATTGGTTTTCGTGCAGAGCTTGACAAACTCATTGAGCTCGCGCGTGAAAAAGGTGTTACCGATGACCCTGTGATGCGCCAACGGTTGGTAGTTGCTTATACAAAAGTTGAAGTGATGCGCTTCCTTGGCTACAGCGCATTGACTGCATTCTTAAACGGCAAAAAGCCAGGCCCCGATGCCTCAATTGGCAAACTCTTTTGGGCCGAATATCACAAAGAAGTGACGGAACTCGCTGTCGACATTTTGGGTGCCGACGCATTAACCCCCAGTGGCAAGCCGGCACTTACCTACTTGCGTTCCGATGCGGTGGGTTCGCCGAACTCAAGTGCAAGTTGGGTAGACGTATTTCTCAATGCTCGTGCGGGTTCCATCTATGCGGGCAGTAGCCAAGTGCAACGAGGCATTGTGGGCGAACAAATATTGGGACTCCCTAAGGAACCACGGGCCGATGCGGGGCCATGGCGCACGATCCCTGGGCATGGCTAAAGAAAACACTGGTTCACTAGTAATAATTTTTTTACGCTAAGGTTTTTAGGTGACTAATGTCAGCGATACCCGAACACGTATTTTGGAAGCAGCGATGTTGGCTATTTCAGAAAATGGTGAAGGCGCCATACGTGTGCAAAAAATTGCCGAGTCGGTGGGAGTGCGCGAACCTTCGGTATATCACTTCTTTAAAAATCGTGAAGAACTTGTTGAGGCGGCACATGTAGAGCGGTACCGCCGAAGTCACCTTGAAATGGTTAAACCATTACAAGCAGGGGCCGCATTGGCCGACAACGCGGAAGACTTTCGGAGAATTGTCAAGAAAGTTTTGAGTCTTGTTTACACCGCAGAACGCGAGCATATTCGCAGTACACGAATGAGTGTTCTGGGTGCTGCACAAACAAGCCCAACAATCGCCGAAGCGATTCGGCAAATCAATTTTGAAGTTTCCAGCAGACTCGCAGAAGTGTTT
>JBIKNT010000164.1:0-4107 GCA_044358465.1 Ilumatobacteraceae bacterium | reverse complement strand
CACCTTTTTCGCGCATCCACGCAACTGCAGCAGAAGTGTCGAGTCCACCAGAAAAAGCAATACCCACTCGTTCCCCGGCGGGGAGTTGCGTGAGGACTTTCGAGCGTGAGGCGGAGGAATCGTTACCAGACATGACTCTTACCGTACCGAGTGAAAGCACCCGTAGCGATGTTATTAACGATTTCTGAGATGAGCAGTTGCTTGCTCGCTATGGCTTCGCAATCCACTCAGATAGTCGTTTGTGGAAGTGACGTATTTTTGTCTCTTGATAGTTAGCCAAGGTGACCCCAGGCTTTTTCATGCTCTTCAGACCCTTTTGCACCTTTGGCAAGTTGTACGTGTCTTGGTTAAAAACGCGAGCAAGCAAGCCGAGCTCAGGAGCTTCTGCCCAATCGTCGTCGACGCCCAGCCAATGAATGGGTACTGCTGGCGGTTTTGGTTGCGACTCGTCATATGGCTCGAGGTACATGCACTCCATCACCGACATGTCGTGGCGGTCTTCGTATGGGCGAAAGCGATAGCAGATGCGGTTGTAAGCACCCCACGGATGGAAGTTGGGAAACAGCGTGTAATAAATGCTGTCGCTTAATTCAGCATCGCTTATTTCATCTGCTTTATCACCAAGGACTTCTTTCAACATTGCGCGTCCGCCATCACCTGCGGTGGAACGAGCTGTTGCCCCATCGGCGAGGGTGACAATTGGTGGTTCATCAAGCCTGCGGTCAGACATCGCATCGAACATTTCTTGTTCGGTGGGAATCCACTTGATGTGCGGGCTCGGTGTTCCATTCGGGGTGATTGCACGCGAGTAGTTGTCTTTCCAGTCATACTGTGAATTCGCATCACCAATAGCAGCGAGCAATTGTGGGTGAGTTGCAACCACGTGGAATGCCTCACTAAAAGCGTCTTGCACTACTTTCCAGTTGCAAGGAAAAATGCGTGCAACGTGAACGCTCTTGTAGCGCTTTTCTAGTGGCCACTTTTCGAAATGCCATCCGAAATCTCCGAGGAATGATTCAAATGACTCGCAGTTTGGGTCGAGGTTGATAAAGACGAACCCGCCCCATGTTGCAACGTTTACTCCAGGGAGGCCCCACTCGGCTTTTTCAACATGAGGGAAGTCCCACTCGCAAGGAACTTGTTTGAGCGAACCGTCGAGATTCCAGCAAAAGCCGTGAAAGGGGCATCGCAGTTCTTGTGCGTTGCCGTCGAACTCACGCAGTTGTCGACCACGATGGAGGCAAGCGTTGTAATAGGTTTTGATCTGACTTTCCGAAGTGCGCACCACGAGCAAGGAGATATCGCAAATTTCATAGACCAGAGTGTCGCCTACTTCCGGAATGTCTTCTTCGCGACACGCCATTTGCCAAACGCGCTTCCACATTTTTTCTTTTTCAATTTCATGGAATTCGCGACTCGTATAGCGCGACACAGGGATGTCTTCATCGCCGAGCCAGCCGCCACTTTGCCAACGCAAAACCTCAGGTACGGGGCGTGAATCGCGTTCGTGAAGATCTTGATAGTTGAGGCCCGGTGAGCGAGCAGAAGTTTTGTCGTTTGATGTGATGCTCATGTGTTTCCTTTGTCGTCAATGAGTGATTGTGCGCCTGCACGGGGATTCGAGGGAACTTGGCGACCAGCGATCCACACACATATATGCGGGTCGCATTGTTTGATGGCTCCGGTGATGTATCGGCCTTCACTGGTGAACTCGCCTGTGGCGCCATCTTTTTGCACAAGAACGGTGCCTGTGTCGGTGAGGTCGTAAAGAGCCCCTGATAATGGATGTTTGATCGTGCGCATGTGTAGCCCCCACCACTCTCAATTTTTAGTCAGACTAGTTCTATTTCAGGAGGGGCTTTACTGGGTTCTTGTGCTCGGGCGCTGCCTAATGCCGGCTGTACAAGCAAGGCTGGCCGCAAGGGTAGAGATGGCTAATACAAATGCGGGGACGGCTGACCCTGTTGTTTCTGAGAGGTCAAAACATGCGCTCACAATATGAGCGATACCAATAACGATTGCCACGGGTAGGGCGAAACGTGATTGTTTGATGGCGAGCCCGATGACCAGAACGGCACTGAAGTAGATGAGTGCAATGGTGAAAAAGAGCTGGATACCGTGGGTGTCGACCCACCACAAACGTTTTCCGGTGCGTTGGCTAGCCGCTGCGAGAAAACCCATCGCCACGGCAAAAAGCCCCCATGTGAGAAAGAGAACACGGTTCCAGGTGCGAGACAGTGGTGTGCCGAAATACCGCACGAAGTAGCCAGTTGCCATATGAACACGCTACTGCCACGGGGTGAATGAGCGGTGTCGCGCATTGGGTGTACGCCACTAGCCTAAACAATGCTATGAGCACTACGCATTTCAAGAAACTTTCCATATTTTTCCCAATGTGGAACGAAGAGGCCTATCTCGAACGTGCTTTATCGGCTGGCCGGGAACTCTGTGACGTGCTCATTGCCGACGGCGAAATTGAAACGTACGAACTCATCATCATCGACGATGCCTCTACCGACAGAACTCCGCAAATTGCCGACGCTGCTGCCGCAGCCGACCCCCGCGTCAAAGTGGTGCATCACCCAGTGAACCGCAAGCTGGGTGGTTCCATGAAGACGGGTTTTGCCACTGCAACTGGTGACCTTGTTCTGTATACCGATGCCGACCTTCCTTTCGACATGCTTGAAGTGCGTCGCGCAGTGCGTTTGATGCACTACTACGAAGCCGACGTAGTGAGCGCTTTCCGTTTCGATCGAACTGGTGAAGGTTATATTCGCTCTGTCTATTCAACTTTCTATAACGGACTCGTGCGCGCCTTTTTCGGTGTCAAAATGCGCGACATCAACTTCGCGTTCAAACTGTGTCGTGGTTCTATCTTTGAGAAAATCGAATTGAAAAGCGAAGGATCTTTCATTGATGCTGAGCTTGTCATTCGTGCAAAAAAGTCAGGCATGAATGTCATCCAATTTGGCGTCGATTATTTTCCGCGTACACGTGGTGTCTCTACGCTGAGTTCAATGTCGGTCATTCGCAAAATTGTGCGAGAAATGTTCACTTTGCGCAAAGAGCTTCGTGCAATCGATGCCGACTGATCAGTTCCCTTCAGATTTTGAGGCTGCGCCAAGCCATGTGCGTCGGTGGTGGCCTGCTGGTGTAGCCGCAGCGTTGCTCGTTGGAGTCATTGCATTTGGAGCTGCTACCGGCGGCGATAGCAGCGACAGCACTCCCACAACAACAATTGCAAGTGGCCCAACAACAACAGTTCCCACGCTCACTCGTACGTTGAAGGCGGGTGTACAAGGCCCAGACGTTCGCCGGCTTCAACAACGGCTGAAAGATCTTGCTTTTGACCCCAACCTCATCGATGGCGATTTTGGCTACAACACCACGCAGTCGGTGTGGGCCTTTGAAAAACTGGTCTTGAAAACGCCGCGCAAAGAAGTAAGCGGTTCCATTACGCCAGAGTCGTGGCAGTTGATGCAACAAGACAACCTCATTGTTCCGCGTCGCCCGCAGGCTCCTACCGAATCGCACGTTGAGATCTACCTTCCCGAGCAAGTGATGGTGGTGTTCAAAAAGGGAAAGCCCATTTTGGTCACACATATTTCCACGGGCACCGGAGAAGACTGGTGTGAAGAAGTAACCATCGACCCAGGTGAGCAAGGCAACCCTGGTACCGAGCCACTCAAAAAAGGTATTTGTGGAAACGCAGTAACGCCTGGTGGGTTCTATTACTTCTACAACCGCAAGTCGGGAACGCGTCAAAGCAAACTCGGTACCATGTGGAACCCGGTGTATTTCAACGGTGGCATTGCAGTGCACGGTGCTGCACAGGTACCCAATGCACCTGCCTCTCACGGTTGTGTGCGGATCCCCATGCATGTGTCTGAGTATTTTCAAACACTCGTGGCCTATGGCGACCGTGTCTACGTGTTCGACGGTGTGAAAGAGCCAGAACAATACGGCGCACCTGTTCCTCCAGCCGACAAACCCGATCCGAACTACTCCACCACCACAAGTTCAACATCGACAACGTCAACTGTTGTGCAAACAACAACCACTGTGAAGCAAAAAACCACCACCACGCTTCCAGCACCTGTGGCTACG
>JBIKNT010000025.1:0-13411 GCA_044358465.1 Ilumatobacteraceae bacterium | reverse complement strand
GACCCAGAATTGAAAGAACGCCTCACTGCTGCTCAAGAGGGTTTGGCCAGCAACATTGTTGCCACCATTCGCAAGGCCAAAGCCAATGGCATTCTCGATGAGTCAATTGACGAAAATGCCTTGTCATTTCTCTTAGAGGTATTGCCCATTGGGCTCGTGCTGGCAAATGTGTATGGCAAGTATGCACCCGATCAAAAAGACTGGGAATCGTTGCTATTGCGGATGTTTCGTGGGCTTGCGCCCAGCGTCGCTACGCCTGCAGACGAGAAATAAGTTGCGCCGGGCTGCCGGCACATTCTGCTAAATCGCTAGCGGTGAGCACGCAACGCCAAGTTCCGTCTGCTTCAACAATGAGTGCAGGAAGGATGCCAGCAGCGGCAAGTTGTTCGCTCGTTGCTTCGTTGCGGTGCAGCAACTCAATTTCAACTGCTGCTTCAGTACATGCCGCCAAAAAGTCTTTGCGTGGTCGCACTTTGCCGTGCGTGATATCGCATAACGAGCACAACACTGTTCCGCGCAATTTGCCCACCACATAACGCAGTTCTCCCAATATGGTGCCGTCGGCGTTATAGATGCCTACGTATCGCATGGCGTTTAACTAAACACAACCGATCGGTTGCCCCAAATGAGCACGCGATGCTCAACGTGTGCACGCACGGCACGCGCCAACACCACTGTTTCTAAGTCGCGTCCACGACGTGTGAGTTCGGCAACATCGTCACGGTGAGTAACACGCGTGACGTCTTGTTCCAAAATGGGGCCTTCATCAAGATCGTCAGTGACATAGTGCGCAGTTGCACCAATAATTTTCACGCCGCGATCATGCGCTTGACGGTATGGGTTTGCACCAATGAATGCAGGCAAAAACGAGTGATGAATGTTGATCATCTTGCCCTTCCACTGCTGTGCAAACCAGGGTGGCAACACCAACATGTATCGCGCTAACACCACGAGTTCTACATTGAGCGAAGTGAGCAAGTTGCTCACTGTTTGCTCTTGTTCGGCACGCTTTCCTTCTTCAACAGGAATGTGCTCGTAGCGATACCCGAATGCTTCCACCAGTTCGCGGCTGTCGTTGTGGTTGGAAACAACTGCAGCAACATCGAGGCCGAGGTCGCCGTAACGCGAACGCGTGAGGAGGTCAGACAAACAGTGCACGGTTTTCGAGACCAAAATTGCGGTGCGCGGATTCCATGGCAATGCTCGCAAAGAAAAGTTCATACCAAACTTGGTGGCAATAGGTGAAAACGCTGCGCTCAACTGGTCGAGTGTTTGTTCACCCGAATGTGTGAATTCCACACGCTGGAAAAAAACGCTGTCGTGTGTGTCGGTGTGCTGTTCGGCGTGAACAATGTTTCCGCCATTGTGGGCTACCCAGCTCGCCACATCGGCCACGATCCCCGACGTGTCGGGGCAGGAGATGAGAAGAACCGCGGTAGCACTCACAGTGGTGGAGACGATGGGAATCGAACCCACGACCCCCTGCTTGCAAAGCAGGTGCTCTAGCCAACTGAGCTACGTCCCCGTAGGGCGAGGGAAACTGTATCGGGGAAGTTCAGTTTTTCGGCGCGTCATGTCGCGAAAAACGATACATACGGCGCCGAGAACACTTCGGGGAACTCCGGTAATGGAGAATTCCCGGGGTTAGATGATGTTGAGGGCGTCCAAGGTGGCGGCCGCCCCAGCCTGAGCCCCACTGTTGCCACTCAGGGTCACGTGGTCGCTCCAATTGGCGCGCTTGGTGGCCCAGGAAACAAAGTCGTGGGCCGTGCCGGTGGCAGAAGCAAAGGCGGGGTTGGCCTCGGGCACCACGCTCCAGAGCCCCGTGCCAGAGGCAGGCGGGGTGATGGCATAAGAGCCAGCGGCTGGGCCTTCAAAAACGAGATTGACGCCCACCGTGCACGACGCAAGTGCCGGGGCACACATTTCGGGGGTGCCAGCGAGCATCCACACCAAAGCGGCACTCAGTGCTGCGTCATCGCGGGGCAAGTTTGCTGCAGCAGGAATGGCATGGCCAATGTCGTGACGCAAATGGCAGTAGTGGTCAAACACGATGGCATTCGATGCAATGTGCAGCGGGTGCGAACCCAGGTTGGCCATAGCAATGACCGTGCTGGCGGTGGGCTCTTCTTGCATGGCGCCCAATGCAGCGAAGCCTTTCTCGGCCCACTCGTTGTATTCAGCCATCACTTGTAATGGCGTCCAGTTTTTGCGGGCCTGCACCGGAACTTCCGCGTCGACCTCGGCGTCTTCGCCGTTGCCGCCATCAATAGTTGCGGGGTCGGCTATTTGGTGGAACACGCTGGCCATGTGGCATGCCACGTCTTGCACGCGCCAGTCGGTACAACCCGACTGCGCCGCCCACTGCTCGGCATTCAATGAAGCGAAAAGATTCTTCGCGCGGTCAATTTCAATTTTCAGGGCGATCATTGCGACTTTCGACATGGCATGAGCATAGGTTGTGCACATGACCGAGCCGAACGCGAACGACGCCTGCATGATCTTTGACGATTCATGCCCCATGTGTTCTGCTGCTGCGCGGTGGGTGGAGAAAAATACAAGTCTTGCCGTGGTGCCGGGCAGTACTTGGGAAAGTGGAGCTGCAGGCATTGGCGATAGCGAGCTCGATCGCTCGGTGTGGACCCTCAGCAAGTCGGAGCCCGCGCCACAAAGTGAAGCTCTTGCGGTGTCGTACATTTTGCAACACAGTCGCCGTCGCATATTCCGCATCGCGGGTCGAATCATCTCACTTTGGGGAATTCGCAGTGTCGCCAATGTGATCTACAGATGGATTGCCCGAAATCGCCGCAGGTTCATGCGATCTCGGGGGTAATCTCGCTGTATGGCAGGCGAACTCATTTATGCATTTCGGGTGATGCGCCTGTCTCTTCTCGATGCAGGTGGTGCACCTATTGGCCGCCTGGAAGACGTTGTTGTGGTGTCGGGGCGCACTTCTTCTGCCCCGCGAGTGTTGGGCTTCGTTGCCAACAGCCAACGCCGTCGCATTTTTGTGAACGCCAACCGCGTCGCTTCCCTCGACAATGCCGGCGCACGGTTGAAAAGTTGGGATGTCGACTTCCACCCTTTCAAACCCAAAGAAGGTGAGCGCCTGCTCAAAATTGGCGTCATCAACCAAAAGGTGGGCGATGAAGTAGTGAGCGATGTTGCTTTGCGATTGCGTGAAGACGGCCGCACACCAGGTTGGGAAGTGAGCAAAGTGCGTTTAGCTCGTCGCAACGCACTACGCCGCCGCCCCACGTATCGCTTGGTCGATTGGGATACCGTGCCCACACTGTTTGCACCCACCACTGAAATGGCTGCTGAAGCTGCACGCTTGCGCGACATGCACCCCAGCGACGTGGCCGGCTTTGTGCGTGCACTTCCTCTCCCCCAGCGTCGGCAACTTGCTGAAGCAATGGACGACGAACGTTTAGCTGACTTGTTGGAAGAACTTCCTGAAGCAGAACAGTTGCGCCTCATTGAAGGTCTCGACCTTCACCGCTTGATGAAGGTGCTCGACGAAATGGAATACGACGACCTTGCCGACCTCTTGGCTGAAATGCCTGGCGAGCAGCGTTCGCGCATTTTGGATGAAATGGACGAAGACGATGCCGCTGTCATGCGTCAATTGTTGTCGTACCAAGAAGGCACTGCTGGTGCACTCATGACCCCCGACATCATTGTGCTGGGGCCAAATGCAACTGTTGCAGAAGCACTTGCGCACATTCGCGACCCGGAGTGGCTTGTTTCTATTGCTGCTCAAGTGTTTGTCACCAACCCACCATTTCGTGCGCCCACTGGGCGTTACCTCGGCGTGGTGCACTTCCAGCGTTTATTGCGTGAACCACCAAGCATGGAACTCGGGCGTTGCTTAGAACACGAACCCACCGTGACCGTCGAGATGCCCGACCGCGAAGTTGCTGAAGTTCTTGCGTCGTACAACATGATGGCAATGGGTGTGTGCGACTCGGCGCAACGTTTGCTTGGCGCCATTACTGTCGACGACGTTCTCGACCGCACGTTGCCTGCCGACTGGCGCCAACGTCGACGTCAGGTGGCTCCGAAATGAAACGTCGCGAAGATATTTCACTGCCACGCCAGAGGCGCCGTGTTGGTGTGCACTACCAGCCCGATACGTTCGGTCAATTTTCTGAATCTATTGCCCGCACTTTAGGCACCGCACGCTTTTTGTTGTTCCAGAGTTTTTTGTGCGCTGCATGGCTTGCCTGGAACGTTGTCACCCCAGACAATTGGCATTTTGACCCCAACCCATTTGGTGTGCTCACTTTGGCATTGTCGCTGCAGGCCGCATATGCAGCACCTCTCATTTTGCTTGCACAAAATCGTCAAGAAGACCGCGACCGTCAACAAGCAGAGGTCGACCGTTCGGTTGCTTCGCGCACACAAGCCGATACCGAATTTCTTGCTCGTGAACTTGCTGCAGTGCGTTTAGCGCTCGCCGACATGGTCACCATGGACGAGTTGCGCGACCACTTAGAAAAACTTGTCGACTCGGTGAGTGAACTTACCGAGCTTGTTGCTCCACAAGTTGCACAGCAGCCCGAGTAGCTGCGCTGTACGCCTCGGGGCGACCCAAAGTAACGAAGTGATCGCCTTCAAGAGTCACTACTTGTGCATTCAACGTTTCAATGAGCTGTTGTTGCTTTTCGGTTTTTACCAATTGGTCATTGGTGGTGAGCACATACGCCGTTGGTTTCTTCAGTTGCCCTGCCCAGGGCCGCGCGTCGTACTTGCTCAACGCTTCGCCAGCTTTGCTCACAATAAATGTGTCGTTGCGACGAATCTCGCCAATGAGCCATGGCACATAAGAGCGAACGGCGCCCACTTTGGGCATCATTCCTTGCAAGCGTGACTGCAATATGCGTGGAGTATTCAACCGTCGCAGCAACGGTGAAGCGCCGCGCATGAGTGTCCACAGTGCGCGCTCTTGTTTCGTTGCGCGCCATTCCAGCGACGTTGCTTGCAGCACCATTGCGCTTACTAATTCGGTGTGGCGTTGTGCCATAAACAAACTGATGGGCCCGCCCATGGAATAGCCAACGGTAATGACCCGATTGATTCCTAATGCACGTACTACTGCTGCTGCGTCGTCGGCACATTCTTCAAGTGAGAAAGCGCGCGTTGGTCGAATACCTCGGCCGTGACCACGATGATCAATTCCGACAAATGAATAGTGCTGGGCTAACTCTTCATACGCGGTGAAGAACTGCACGTCGCTGCTTGCGGTCCACCCGTGCAATAACAAAAGTGTTGGTGCGGTGAGGTCGGCGTGTTGAAAATGCCGCACGAAAAACTCACCGCGGTCTGGTACCGACACAATGCGGCCTTCTGGCAACCAAGGTATGGGCCCGATATTTTTCATTTGCAATTACTGCACTTTCCGACAATATCTAAGCGGTGGTGCTCAAGAGTGAATCCGTTTGCTGAAGCAAGCTGCGCCAATGTGCTGTCGAGTTGTTGTTCCATGTCGTGAGGAATGTTGAAGTCGCTCATAGCGCCACATTGTTGACAAATGAGATGGTGGTGGTGGCCAATGAGATTTTCCGATAACTCAAAACGCCCGTATTCATCGTTGCTCATGAGGCGCGACACCACGCCCACGCTTTCCAGCACAGTGAGATTGCGATACACCGAACTCTGTGGCATCTTTTCGGTCACCAACAAAATGTCGGCAATGGCCATTGGCCCTTTTGCTGCAACGAGCGTGGCAACTAACGCACGGCGGGCAGGAGTGAATCGTTGATCTGCTTTTCGTAAACGAAGTGCAATTTCGGTTTCCATGTCTTCATCAATGACATGCGTATGGGAATGCTGCGCCATGATTGCTCTACTTAATGCACGCCGTAAAACTGTTGTACGCGCACACCAGAATCTAAGACCGTGTTGAAAATAGCGGCGTTAGGTAATTCTTCAGCACCCAAACCAAAAACGCCTGGCGCAAAAGCAGCATCTGTTCCGGCGTGTTTGGCAATTTCGTGTGCTGTTGCAGCAGCAACTGCGCCAGCAATATGGCCCATCGGGTGAGCCGTACCGGCAATTTCCACACTGCGCTCACCGTTTTTCACGCCACGCAGTTCCACACGCAGCGCACCCATGTCGCCGTCGATATGTGGAGGAATGAGCATGGGCAACCTGCCCAAAATGCGGTCGCGGCGTGTTGCTGAAACGCGTGCGCTAATGCGATTCACATGCGAGAAGCTGTGCTTCAACAACACAGGGTCGGCGAGGTCGCCTCGGTAACAGTCGCGCGAACCTATGGGTTCAGGAAACCAACACAATTCACGGCCGCTTCCGGCTGGGCGCTTCAACCAATCGTCGTCGTGCCACCCCAGTGCGGTTCCCGACAACACGCGGTGGTGTTGACGTGCACATTCAGGGCCTGCTGTGCCATGAACGGCAACATGAATTTCGTCGTACTCATCGAATTTTGCTGCAAGGTAATGCACGAGCAACCCCGACAAACCCGGCGAGCACGCTGCGCCCACCACCAAGGTGCGCGCTGCACTCAACGCCTCATTTTGCAGGTCGAGCAACGACAACACATCTTTCGAATCGTCGCCAACCGACACCACTGAGCAACCATGCTGAAGGAATCGCCGCGCCACTCGCTCGTGGTGGCCGGCATGAGCCAAGATCACCACTTCGGTTTCCTCGGGGCTCACTTCATTGATGGTGTTGTGCGACACCGAACGCACGTCGTGCCCGCGCTTGCGCAAGAGGTCGGCGGCATGTGTGCCAACAATTCCGGTTCCCACTACAACAATCATCTTCTGTGATCCTATGGGGTGTTCCGCGCTGCGAAATGCGTGCTACTTGTTGGGGGTGATGTCACGCCAGCCGCCTTGTTGGGGCGGCACTTCGCCTTTGCTTTTCATGCGCAAAGCGGTTGCCATCCCTACTGCCACGCCCAGGGCGAGGAGTGCACGGCGGAAAAGTTTCATGGTGGGGCTAGCAAGAATCGAACTTGCGACCTCATCCTTATCAGGGATGCGCTCTAACCGACTGAGCTATAGCCCCGCACGTATGCAGGTGGTGAAGCCTAACGGTCGAGGGGGTTTCCCTCAACCACACGTGCAACGACTTCTTCTTCTAAGACAGAAACCCGTACTCCCCCCACCAAGTCGGCGATGAGGTTGAAGACCGCCGCCATCACCACGGCGAGCCCGGTGAGCAAAAAGACGAAAAAGAGGCCCAAGATCCACAAATTATGGAAGATTTGGCCGCCATCGAAGCGGAAAGTGTCCCATCCGAAGGACTCCATAAAGCGCTCCACATTGTCGACCGTGCCCGTTGCATTGGCCACGTTCCAGATCAAAATGCTCGAAATGAGAACCATCACATAGAGCGCGAGGTGAAAAACGAGGGTGACTTTGAAAACGCTCCAAGGGTCGATATCGCGCACCACGCGGGTCACCCGGCGCACGCGAGGTGCGGGTGTGAGGGATTTTTCGAGCGATCGGCGAGCCACGAGTTCAGTCTATGGCGCTATTGCGCCCTCATTGTGCGTAACTCACGGCTCGTTCGCGCCCGTATTGCACCCATACCTCTACCGATTGCAAGAGTGGGCCCAGGCGACGAAAGGAAATGAGGTCGGCGCCGTTTGCCGTTGCTAAGTGCGCAGCGCCCTCTTCGCCCAAACTCACTGCGGCAAGTGCCGCAGCATCGGCTGCAATATGGGCTCGTGTGCGTTCCATCGTTTGTGCACCATGAGTGCCCAACACATTGAGCACCATGGCAACAAGTACGCCGCACGTGAGCACACTGAACACGAAAGGTTTTACTCTTCGTCGTCGGTTGCCAAGATGAGTGCAACAGATGCCACGGTTTGGCCATCGTCGAGGCTCATCACGCGCACACCTGTTGCTTCACGGCCTTGGCTGGAAATTTCTTTCACTGCCATACGGATGGTGACGCCACCCGACGACACCGCAACGATGTCGTCGTCGATGCCCACCATGAATGCTGCGGCAACGTGGCCTTTTTTGCTGGTGAGCTTGATGCCAATGACACCTTGTCCACCGCGGCCTTGCGTATTGAACTTGTCAATCTGCGTGCGCTTGCCATAACCCGAGTCGGTGACGATGAGAATGGCTGCATCGTCGCGCGCAAGATCGCACGACACCACTTCGTCATCGGCCTTCAACTTCATACCGCGTACGCCAGCTGCTGCACGCCCCATTGGGCGAACATCTTCTTCGCTGAAACGAATGGTTTGACCACTACGTGCCACCATGAAGATGTCGTCGGTGCCTGATGTTTCAATCACACGCACAAGTTCGTCGTGTGGACGCAAGTTGAGTGCAATGAGCCCGTCGCGACGACCCGAGTCGTATTCGTTGAACGCGGTCTTTTTTACTTGGCCTTGCTTGGTTGCAAAGAACAAGTTGCGCTCGCCTGGGAACTCGCGCGTGTCGATGATGGCTTGAATGTTTTCACCTGGTTGCAACGGCAACAAGTTGACAATAGGAATGCCCTTTGCCGTGCGCTCGCGTTCCGGAATGTCGACTGCGCGCAAGCGATACACACGGCCTCTGTTCGAGAAGAACAGCAAGTACGCATGCGACGTTGTAAAGATGACGTGCTTGACGATGTCGTCAGTTTTCATCTTTGCACCAGCAACACCACGACCACCGCGGCTTTGTGTGCGGAACGATGAAGCAGGAACAGCCTTCACGTATTGAGCGTTGGTCATCACGATGACGAGTTCTTTGTCGTCGACGAGGTCTTCAATGCCCATTTCGCCAGTGTCGGCGATAATTTGGCACACGCGTGGTGTAGCAAATTTTGTTTTTACTTCGCCGAGTTCTTTGGAAATTAATGCACGAAGCACAACAGGGTTGTTGAGAATTTCTTCGAGTTCTTTAATGCGTGCATTGAGTTCTTCAATTTCTTTTTCAATATCAATGCGCGACAACTTGGTGAGTTGACGCAACTGCATATCGAGAATGTCAATTGCTTGACGCTCAGAGAACTCGTAAGGCTTCTTCATTAACGCTTCTTTTGCACTACCAGCATCATCGCTACCGCGAATGAGTTTGATAATGGCGTCAATAACGTCAAGCGCCTTTAAGCGACCTTCCAAAATGTGTTGGCGGTCGCGTGCTTTGTCGAGGCGGAACTGTGAACGACGTGTGATGACGTCTATTTGGTGAGCAATGTAACCCTCGAGGGCTTGCTTCAAGTTGATGGTGCGCGGAACGCCGTCGACCAAGGCAACCATGTTCACAGGGAAGCTGGTTTGCAGTTGTGTGAGTTTGAAGAGGTTGTTCAACACCACGTTTCCATTCGCATCGCGCTTCAAGGTGATGATGAGTTCGGTCTTGCCACCAGATGAGTTGTCGTTGACGTCGGCAATGCCGTCGAGGTTGCCAGAGTCGACAAGTTCTTGAATGCGTCCGGCTACTGCTGAGCAACTGGTTTGGTACGGAAGTTCGGTAACGAGAATCTGCATTTGTCCACGGCGGCCTTCTTCGA
Organism: Ilumatobacteraceae bacterium; assembly: GCA_044358465.1. Lineage (GTDB taxonomy): Bacteria > Actinomycetota > Acidimicrobiia > Acidimicrobiales > Ilumatobacteraceae > F1-20-MAGs119. Next base: position 3,916 of record JBIKNT010000025.1, on the reverse strand, counting down.
TGCTTGCCTTCGCGCGCACTTTGATGCTGCCGCGACCTGTGCGAAATGCATCGAAAATACCGGAGCGGCCAAGGATGACTCCGCCTGTTGGGAAGTCGGGTCCTTTCACGTGTTTCATGAGGTCGTCGACCGATGCCTCGGGGTTTGCAATCAGTGCAAGCGTTGCGTCAATGACTTCGCCCATGTTGTGTGGCGGAATGCTGGTGGCCATACCCACAGCAATGCCTTGGCTGCCGTTTACCAACAAGTTCGGGAAACGTGCAGGAAGAACTGTTGGTTCTTCAGTGGTTCCGTCGTAGTTGGCAATCATGTCGACGGTGTTTTCGTCAATATCGGCCAAGAGCAACATTGCTAGTGAATGCAAACGTGCTTCTGTGTAACGACTTGCAGCAGGACCAAAGTCGGGCGAGCCGTAGTTGCCGTGGAAGTCGATGAGTGGGTGGCGCAACGAGAAGGGTTGTGCCATACGCACCAATGCGTCGTAAATAGCGCCGTCACCGTGTGGGTGATACCTCGCCATGGTGTCGCCGGTAACGCGGGCGCATTTTACGAATGGGCGGTCGGGGCGGAAGCCCTGTTGGTCCATGTCCCAAATTATGCGGCGGTGTACTGGCTTTAAGCCGTCGCGCACGTCGGGCAATGCGCGCGACATGATGACCGACATGGCGTAGTCGAGAAACGACCTTTCCATTTCGTCTTGCAACGGAACGGGCTGAATGGAGTCTGGTGGTTCGAGAGGCACGTTGGTCATGAGAGAAGCCTTTTCCTAGAAAACATTTTTAGAAGTCGAGATTTCGTACATCGCGGGCGTTGGTAACGATGAAGTTCTTACGGCTTTCCACGTCGTCACCCATTAACACGCTCATCACTTCGTCGGCAATGGCAGCTTCTTCGACTGTCACTTGCAAAAGTGTGCGTGTCATTGGGTCCATGGTGGTGGAGCGCAATTCTTGCCAGTCCATTTCACCAAGACCCTTCAAGCGCTGGAATTCTTTTTTGTGGTTCGGCTTGTCGGCGAGGAAAGCGGCTTTTGCTACTTCATCTTTCAAATAAATTTTCTCTTTGCCAATTTCTGTTGAGAACAACGGTGGCTGTGCGATGTACACATAGCCAGCTTCCACCATGGGTTTCATTTGGCGATAGAAGAACGTGAGGAGCAACGTACGAATGTGGCTGCCGTCGACGTCGGCGTCGGCGAGAGCAATAATTTTGTGATAGCGCGCTTTTGTTGGGTCGAACTCGTCGCCCACGCCACCACCAATTGCGGTGATGAGCGCTTGGATTTCGTTGTTCTTCAACATCTTGTCGAGTCGTGAGCGCTCGACGTTCAAGATTTTTCCGCGGATCGGCAAGATGGCCTGTACGCGTGGGTCGCGGGCGTCTACTGCGGTACCGCCGGCGCTGTCGCCTTCCACAATGAAGAGCTCGCTCTCGGCAGGGTTGCCACTTGAGCAGTCTTTCAATTTGTCGGGCATGCCTGCACCAGCAAGCGCGGTTTTGCGGCGCACTGCGTTACGGGCATTTTTTGCAGCGAGGCGAGCTTGAGCCGCAGCAATTGCCTTTTTCACCACTTTGTTTGATTCAGCGGGGTTTTCGTCGAGCCATTCCGCAAGGGCTTTGTTGGTTGCCTTTTGTACGAAGGAACGCATGGGCACGTTGCCGAGTTTCGCTTTGGTCTGGCCTTCAAACTGTGGTTCGCGCAACTTCACCGCAACGATGGCGGTCATACCTTCGCGAATGTCTTCACCTAAAAGGTTTTCTTCTTTTTCCTTCAAGATGCCTTTGTCGCGGGCATATTTGTTGAGCACCGACGTGAGCGCGGTTTTGAAACCTTCAACGTGCATGCCGCCTTCTGTGGTGGAAATACCGTTGGCGTAACCGTGAATGCCCTCGTAATAGCCAGTGTTCCATTGCACAGCAACGTCGGCTTGCATGCCTTCTTCTTCATCTTCCACTTCAAAGTGGGCAACCTTGGTGAAGAGCGCTTCTTTGGAAGCATTCAGGTGTTTAACGAAGTCAACAATGCCGCCCTTGTACTGGAAAACCACTTTTTGAGTCTTGTCAGCGCGTTCATCGCTAAAGACCACTTCGAGGCCCTTGTTCAAAAAGGCCATAGTTTGCAAACGCTCCATCACGGTGCGGGCAACAAACTCAATACCTTCAGCGGCAAAAATGACGGGGTCGGGGTAGAAGGTCACACTCGTACCGTTGGTGCGCCCCTTGGCAGGTGAAGCACCAATTTTTTGGAGCTTGCCCTTCATTTTTCCGCCGTCAACAAATTCGAGTTCATACCGCTCGCCGCCGCGGTCGATTTCCAGCAACAACCGGGTCGACAAGGCGTTCACAACGCTCACACCCACACCATGCAAACCACCCGACACTTTGTAGCCCTCGCCGCCGAACTTGCCGCCAGCGTGCAACACGGTGAGCACCACTTCAGCAGCGCTTTTGCCCTTATGTGGACCAGATGGGTACGGGTCAACAGGAATACCGCGACCGTTGTCTTCTACACGGCATCCGCCGTCGGCCTGAATAATGACGTCGATGCGGGTACAAAAACCTGCCATTGCTTCGTCAACAGCGTTGTCGACCACTTCCCAGATGAGGTGGTGCAAGCCAGCCAAACCTGTGGAACCGATGTACATACCCGGGCGTTTGCGGACGGGGTCGAGGCCTTCTAAGACCTGAATGTCTTTTGCGCCGTAGTCAGCAGTGGGCTTTTTTGCCGAACTTTTCTTTTCTGTGCTGGACACGGATCAACCTCGATGTAGTGAATGAATAGAGAACAAAGCGTCACAAGAAATGACAGACCACTTACGTCTGAGTGTGTGCAGAAGTGGTGGCATCAAGGACATAAAAAGGAAAGCGAAAGAGTAAAAAGTCATGTCGTAAATACGTGTCTTAGTGTACCAATCTTGCTTGCGCAGATCTGTTATACCCACGCATGGCGCTACGGTGCGCACCGCTAACGACGCCGTTTTTGACGCACCACAATGCTGTCGATACGCGAGCCAGTGTGTTCGAAAAATCGTTGTTTCACGTCGGCTTCTAAAAAGCGAAATTGTGTTGCCCAACCCGCATCGGTTGCATCAACTATTAACACTCCACCATCGAGTTTGACGGGCTGAATATGTTGCGCAATATCGGGGCCAACAACAGCATCCCACGACTGAAAGACGCTTCCTACTGAATCGCCGTCGTCCATTTTGAGGCGCTTTAAAACAGATCGCATCGAGTCGATGAGTGATGTTGGCTCTTCTGGTGGGCGCTGAGGCATTAGCCGACACTCCCCTGCTGCATTGGTTCTTCCGAGATTTTTCCTGCGGTGATGTACAACACGCGCTCTGGTTGTGCAGCTGGTGGTAACCCACTTGCGCTCGTAATAATGACCTGGCCCATGGGCATGTACTGCAGCAACGCTGTTGCTCGTGATGGGTCTAATTCCGACAGCACATCGTCGAGCACCAACACCGGTGGCGCACCTACTTCTTCTGTAACCAAGCGGTGAGTTGCCAGCCGTAAAGCTAGGGCGAGCGTGCGTTGTTCGCCTTGCGATGCTTGAGTACGAGCCGGCAAGCCATTAATGAGAAGTTCAATATCGTCACGATGTGGCCCCACCGTTGTTGAAGTGCGGCGCAGGTCTTCGTTGCGGTTTTCTTTGAGTGCAAAGCCGAGACCAATGCGGCGCCACTCGGGTTCGTACACCACATCGGTGGGTGTGGGTTTACCCGCGAGGTATTCGTAGGCCTCATTCACTAATGGTTGCAGGCGCGCAACGAGTTGGGCACGTGCGTCGCCCAATGCGCCGCCAGCGAGTGCAAACTTTTCATCCCACACATCGAGTGTGACTGTTTGTTCACTGGTGAGTTGCGATGCCGATGAGCGATACCCAATTTGTTTGAGCAGTGCATTGCGT
>JBIKNT010000261.1:0-2653 GCA_044358465.1 Ilumatobacteraceae bacterium | reverse complement strand
ACAACCTAGACACGGGGTGTCATATGGCAATTGCGAACAACAACACTGTAGTTACGAACAGACGTTCGGTCAAGCATCTCCGCCAGATTTTGTGAGAAATCTGGCTACTGGGCCTTGGCAGCCACCGCTGCTGCCGCATCGGCGAGCTCATCTGGCTCGAGATCGCGCATGAAAATATCGACCGCAAGCCACATGGCATAGCTCACGGGATACATGAGGATGGGCAAGACAATGGCCAAGCTTCCGACCACTGCAAGCAACGGCACCACAGCAACATCGGGGTACGTGAGAAACACGCCCACACCCATGCCGAACAACAAGGTGCCATATGAGACCAAAACATTCATGGTCATTGCACCGAGTTCAAAACCTTCAAGGCGACGTTGCCACAACAAGCCACACGTATGACAACGGTCGTCGCGTTTGAACCAGCCATTGAAAAATGCGCCATGACCACCACACCATGCACAGCGCCGAAAGAGACCTCTGAGCAACATGCGAATGAGACTTGGCCGTACGCGCACTGCGGTTGTGTTCACAAAAAAACCCTACAGCATTAGTGAGTGAGTTCGTTGACGAACTCTTGAAATACATCGGCGTAGTGCATTACTTCTGCGTCGGTATGCATCACAGAAATGAGCCACTGTTCATCGAGACCAGGTGGCAAAAGAACTCCACGATTAATGCCGTGTATCCATTGCGCAAAGGCAAGATCAAAATCGGTTTCTTTGTAGTCGCGGTAGTTACGTACTTGATTCACCGACCATGTGATGCAACCCTTTGCACCGAACTGCACGGTGTGTGCGGGAAGTGACGCACTCACGATGATGTCGTTACATGCAGCGAGCAAACGCTCATTGAGTTCTGCTGTGCCTTGAGTGACGGACGGCGTACACACTTCGCTCAGCACTGCACGCGCGGCAGCCATTACTAACGGATTGCCGTTATATGTGCCTAAATGCATTACTTTGCCGGTGGTGATGACATCCATATATTCGGCCTTGCCGCCAAATGCACCAATAGGAAAACCACCACCAATACTTTTTGCCAGCGCAATGAGGTCAGGCTGTACACCTAACACACCCGTTGCACCACCCCAGCCTGCCGTGATGCCTGTTTTCACTTCGTCGAAGATGAGCAACGTGCCGTGGCGCTGTGTGATTTCACGCACCGCTTCAAGGTAACCAGGTAGCGGTTTGCAAATGCCAATGTTTTCCATGACTGGCTCAACAATGAAACACGCAACATCGTTATTTGATAACGCACTCTCTAACGCTTCAGCGTCGTTGTATGGCACAACAATGGTGTCGCCGAGAACTGCTGCAGTGATGCCGGCAGTTGCAGGAACTGTGTTTGGCGCATTTGCAGGGCCAGCTAAATGCAATGGTGGCTTCATCGAGACCATCACCTCATCGTGATGACCGTGATAGCCACCTTCAACTTTCACAATTTTGTCGCGACCCGTTACACCACGTGCAACACGAATGGCGTCCATGGTTGCTTCAGTACCCGAGTTGGTGAAACGCCACATGGGAAGCCCGAAACGTGCAACAAGCAACTCTGCAACTTCAGCATTGATTTCACTTGGAGTAACAAACAATGTGCCGTCGCCCAACTGTGCTTCAACAGCACTGCGCACGATGGGGTTGGCGTGACCTGCGAACAATGCTCCGAAGCCCATGGAGAAGTCGATGTAGCGATGACCATCGACGTCTTCCATGTATGCGCCACGTGCATTGCGCACCACGATGGGGTGCGGGTCGTAATTCTGAAAACTTGACGCCACACCCATGGGCATCACGCGCCGTGCACGCTGCGAGGCAAGTTGTGAACCTGCAGTGCGGTCGCCGTAGCGCAAGAGTTCACGTGCGGTGATGACTTTGGCCCGGGCCACGAGTTGCTCGTGCGGGGTGCCTGAACGGGTAGGACGTGCGGTAGATGTACCTGACAACGAGGAATGCGTTGTTTTCATGTGGGTCTCCGATGGATTCCGAATACCTCACCGTATCACACTGCGATATACGTTGTCACCCACCCCCCTCAATACGGATTACCCTGGGGCGCCCCCGACCCTGCCGCGCCAGATCTGTCTTCTTTGTCCCTTTCCCGCATGCTGAGTTGGCACTTCTAGCGCTTTGTGGCACACTCATAAGCCTTGGTGGGCGTAGCTCAGTTGGTTAGAGCGTCGGTTTGTGGTACCGAAGGTCGGGGGTTCGAGACCCCTCGTCCACCCCAAGTGGGTGGGTTTGTTTACGCAAGTAGGCAAACCCACCCTTTTTGTTTGTCTGGGCTATGGGCTCACATTCTTCATTTGGGCTCACAGTGTCGTATGCTCTTGCCGTCGCGCCTCTAGCTCAATGGCAGAGCAACGGACTCTTAATCCGCAGGTTCTGGGTTCGAATCCCAGGGGGCGCACTATTTGAGCGTGACAGTGTTTCAGCTGTGTACTGGCCTAGGCCGTGAGAACGGGAACGCCTGCGAGTATCACGAGTCCGAAAAGTGTGATGACGATTGAGAAAATCGCCAAAGAGCAGATGAGGCCTTGGCGTTTAATGATTGAGGCAACGCCCAACATGAAAAGAGAAACAGCGAAAAGCGCGGTGAGCATCTGCAGCTGGTCGCTGTGTTTACCTGCCGTTTCCGACTCGCGCAG
>JBIKNT010000163.1:0-4152 GCA_044358465.1 Ilumatobacteraceae bacterium | reverse complement strand
AGAACTATGGCTCGGCGCTTTTCGGAGGCGAATGGAAAGACGTCATCGCCTTTGTGTTGTTACTTGTGGTGTTGATGTTCCGCCCAACGGGTCTTTTGGGTGAATCGCTAGCAAAGGCGCGCGTATGAGCCTCTCTGAATCTTTAAGAAGCGTCACGTCCGGAGCATATTCCGTTTCGCGTTTAGGTGAAGCCCTGGCGAAGCAGTCGCGTTCTGTGCGTTGGTCGTTCGGTGCCATTTGCATTCTCGCGTTGTATCTCTTGCCTTGGTGGCCAAGCGTGCCGGTGTTGGGTTGGATAGTGGAGACACCCGGAACCAGTTTTCCGAGCGTGCTCACCGACCAAGTAGTCATTTTTGTTTTGGTGGCGTTGGGCCTCAACGTGGTGGTGGGTCTTGCCGGGCTTCTCGACCTTGGATACGTGGGCTTTTACGCAGTTGGCGCCTACACGGTTGCCATTTTGTCGAGCCAGCACGCCAACTTGCCGTGGCTGTTATGCATGCCGATTGCTGTATTGGTGTCCATGATTGCTGGTGTCATTTTAGGAACACCTACGTTGCGCTTGCGCGGAGACTATTTGGCCATCGTCACGCTCGGCTTCGGTGAAATTATTCGTATTACTGCAAACAATGTGGAATGGCTTGGCGATAGCCGCGGCATTAGCAATATTGCTACGCCCCCAAGTATCGGGCCCTTGAAGTTCACTGTTCTCGACGCAAAGCCGTATTACTTTTTGGGTTTCACCACCATTTTGATTGTCATTTTCTTGTTACGTCGTTTGGAAAATAGTCGCGTGGGTCGTTCTTGGAACGCCATTCGTGAAGACGAAGACGCAGCAGAACTCATGGGCGTCGACACATTTAAATTCAAATTGTGGGCATTTGCTATTGGTGCAGCCATTGGTGGTCTTGCGGGTTCGCTGTATGCCGGCAAGGTGCAATTTATTAACCCCAGTAACTTTCCCTTGCAGTTGTCTATTTTGTTCCTTGCAGCAGTCGTGCTCGGTGGAGCAGGAAACATGTGGGGTGCCGTTGTAGGTGGCGCATTGGTGGCGTGGATGCCAGAGCGTTTCCGTGGTTTTGCCGACAAGCGCGTGTTTGTATTTGGTGTAGCGCTGGTGCTGGTAATGGTTTTCCGGCCACAAGGTCTCATTCCTCGCAAAATACGTAAAGAGCGCTGGCTTGAATCGTGGAAGCCGTCAACAGAAGCTGATCTCGGAGACAAGGCGTGACCATGAGCGACAATCTTTTAGAACTCGATCATGTCACCATGAAATTTGGCGGTGTTACTGCTCTCGACGACGTCACCTTCGCTATTCGTCGCGGAGAAATTCTTGGTCTCATTGGGCCAAACGGTGCAGGAAAAACAACCTGTTTCAATGTGGTGACGGGCGTGTACGCGGCTACCAGCGGTGGAGTGCATTTTGACGGCACGTCACTTGCGGGCTTGAAGCGTTTTCAAATTACCAAGCGCGGCATTGCACGTACCTTCCAAAACATTCGTTTATTTCCCGACATGACTGCAGTTGAAAATGTCATGGTGGGTGCCGATGCGAATCATCGCACCAGTGTGGGTGGAGCGCTTCTTGGCTTGCCACGTCATCATCGCGAAGAAGCAGAAGGCCGCAATACGGCAATGGAATTGCTCACCTTTATGGGCATTGCCGACCGTGCTGGCGATGCTGCGCGTAATTTGCCCTACGGCTATCAGCGTCGACTCGAAATTGCCCGTGCGCTTGCTACCAAGCCACAACTCTTATGCCTCGATGAACCTGCTGCTGGCTTTACGCCCGCAGAAAAAGTTGAGCTCATGGATCTCATTCGCAAAATTCGTGCACAGGGGTACACCGTGTTGCTCATTGAACACGACATGAGCTTGGTGATGGGTGTAACCGACCGCATTGTGGTGCTCGACTTTGGCAAAGTCATTGCAACGGGTACGCCAAGTGAAGTGCAAGACAACCCAGCAGTGGTTGCTGCGTATTTAGGAGTGCCCGACGATGATGCTTGAGGTGCAAGATCTCCGTGTTGCTTACGGGAAAATTGAGGCGTTGAAAGGTATTTCTTTCTCTGTTAACGAAGGTGAAATTGTCACACTCGTTGGTGCCAATGGTGCCGGCAAAACCACAACCATGCGCACAATTTCTGGCTTGCGCAACGTGGTGGGTGGCAGCGTTACTTTCGAAGGCAAAGACATCACACAGATGCCCTCGCACGAGCGTGTGAAGTTAGGCATTTGTCAGTCGCCAGAAGGTCGCGGCATTTTCCCAGGTATGACCGTTCGCGAGAACCTCGACATGGGCACATACACACGCAAAGATCACAAGTCGAGCGCTAAAGATGCCGACTTCGCACGCGTGTTGGAACTCTTCCCACGCCTAGAAGAACGCATTACGCAATTAGGCGGAACTCTCTCTGGCGGTGAGCAACAAATGCTTGCCATTGGTCGTGCACTCATGAGCCGACCACGTTTGTTGCTACTCGACGAACCTTCAATGGGTCTTGCTCCAAAACTCATCGCGCAAATTTTCAACATCATCACCGAAATCAATAAGCAAGGAACAACAGTGCTGCTTGTGGAACAAAATGCATCGCAAGCATTGCGCCGTGCGCACCGCGGTTACGTTTTGGAAACTGGGCATGTGGTGAAAACAGGTCTGGGTAACGATTTGCTGAACGACCCTGCCGTACGCGCTGCGTACCTGGGTGGTCACTAAAGCCCGTGTCTTTTCCCTCCGACATCGATATTGCGCGTCGGGCACAGCTTGTGCCACTCAGCGACATTGCGAGCCAACTGAACCTGCCCACTGAGTTTTTAGAGGCGTATGGCCCCGGAGTTGCAAAGATCAAGTTGGGAGCCTTAGAAGCGCTTCAGAGCCGTCCTTCGGGCAAATATGTGGTGGTCACAGCCATTACGCCAACGCCATTGGGCGAAGGGAAAACCACCACGTCGGTGGGCTTAGGTCAGGCAATGGGATGCATTGGCCAAAAAGCAGTGCTCACCTTGCGTCAGCCCTCAATGGGGCCCACCTTTGGCATTAAAGGCGGAGCTGCAGGTGGTGGGTACAGCCAAGTGGTTCCCATGGAGAACCTGAACCTGCATCTCACGGGCGACTTCCATGCAGTGACAGCAGCGCATAACTTGCTTGCCGCGATGCTCGACAACCATCTCTTTCGTGGCAATGAACTTGGCCTCGACTTAGACAACATCACATGGCGCCGTGCGCTCGATGTGAACGACAGGTCACTACGTGCCATAGCCATTGGCCGTGGAGGCAAGATGGACGGAGTTGCACGCGATACGGGTTTCGACATCACAGCTGCGTCGGAAGTGATGGCACTTCTCGGATTGTCGACGTCGTTGAAAGATCTGCGTCAACGCCTGGGTCGCATTGTGGTGGGTTATACCACCACTGGTGAAGCAGTTACTGCAGAACACTTGCGTGCAGCGGGGGCAATGGCAGTGATTTTGAAAGATGCGTTGCAACCAAACCTGATGCAGACCCTAGAAAACACCCCGGTCATTGTGCACACGGGGCCATTCGGAAATATTGCCACGGGTAACTCTTCAGTAATGGGCGACCTCATGGCAATGCGCATGGCCGATTATGTCATTACCGAAGCAGGTTTTGGCGCCGACATGGGCGCCGAGCGTTTCTTTAATATCAAATGCAGAGTGTCGGGTTTGAAACCCGATGCTGCGGTGCTTGTGGCAACTGTGCGCGCACTCAAAGCTCATAGTGGCGAGTACAAAATTGTTGCCGGTAAACCTCTGCCGCCAGAACTCTTAGAAGAGAACCCAGAACATGTTTTGGCAGGTGCTGCCAATTTGCGAAAGCAAATTGAAAATGTTCAGGTGCACGGTGTGTCGCCAGTGGTTGCGATTAATGCATTCCCTACCGATCATGACAGTGAGCATGAAGTGATACGCCAAATCGCCGAAGAGATGGGTGCGCGAGTTGCTGTGTGTACACATTTCGCCGACGGTGGGGCAGGTGCAATAGAACTTGCGCATGCAGTGGTGGAAGCATGCAATGAACCCACAACCTTTTCCATGTTGTACCCCGACTCATTTTCGCTGCGCGAAAAAATTGAAAAGGTGGCCCGCACTATTTATGGCGCAGCTGGTGTGGAGTATTCCGACCTAGCTAGCGAG
>JBIKNT010000162.1:0-4155 GCA_044358465.1 Ilumatobacteraceae bacterium | reverse complement strand
CATAGCCACCATGCGTGGACCTTTCGACACCCAGTAGCTGACGCTGCCACCACGCGGCAAGCTTTCACCAGCTGCTGGCAACTGCCCGCCCACCAAACCAACGCCCACGTCTTTGTTGAAATCTTCTTCAACAACGGCGAACACCAAACCAAGTTCGGTGATTTTTGCTTCTGCTTCAGCAGTAGTCAGCCCAACAAGTGTTGGCAAAACACGCGGTGCTGGCCCATCAGACACATTCAAAGTAATGGTGGTGCCTTTTACTACTTGGTCACCAGCTTGTGCGGTGGGTTGCTCGGCAACGGCCCACGACATCACAGTTCCTGCGGCAATTGCCTCGTCATTCACCTTTGCCACATTGGGCACTAGGCCTAATTGGTCGAGACGCGCAAGAGCAGCATCACTGGCCACGTTGGTGAAGTCTTCCAACGTGGAAAATGTCGGACCTTGTGAGACGGTCAAAATAATTGACTGGTCTTCTTTCAACATCACGCCATCACCAGGCTCAGAACTAATGACTTCGCCAGTTTTTACTTGGTCGCTGCGACCATCACGCACCACAACGTCCCACTTGAAATTCGAAATGGCATTGCGTGCTTCACCTTCGGGCAAACCCACCAGCACAGGAACTTGAAAACTTTCTTTGCGCAGCAACATGTACCCCGCACCAACACCAATGAGCAAAGCAAGCACTATTGCAACAGCAACATATTTTGATGCGCGTTTACGCGACTGTTTTGCACGTGCAATTTCTTGTGTGAGTTCTTCACTTGGCACCACAACAGGTTCTGGTTGTGCTGCACGTACTACGCCACCCGTTGGGTCGCCTGCATCACCCTGGTCGATGATGGGAGGTGGCGTCACCGGCAATGGGTTGAGCAGTTCGTCGAAACCAATTCCCACAACATCAATAGGAGTGGGTCGTGCAACTTTGCGCGCAATGGCAACAAGTGCTTCACCAAACTCACGCGCAGTGAACCTGCTCTCGGGGTCGGGGCGTGCAGCACGTTCCAACACACTGGCGAGTGGCCCGAGGTCGGCAGACACCGGCAACAACTTGTCAACACGCGCGGCGAGCACTCCGGCCACCGAGTCGCCAGCAAAAGGCAGTTCCCCGGTCAGGGCTTCCACCAGCACTAAGGCGAGTGAGTAGATGTCGCTCTTTTCCGATGGCGCCTCTCCTTGGCCGACTTCAGGGGCGGCATAGCGGGCCCGCTCGAGGTCGGAATCGCCAATGGTTTCACGGGTGAGAACGTCGATTGCCCCCACTCGGGCCCGGCGATTGGCGTCGAAAACAATGCTGGCGGGGCGAATATCGCCATGAACCCAGCCCACTTGATGCATGGCACTCAGACCACGGCACATATCGAGGCCCACCACCAGCGCTTGCGAGGGGGTGAGGCGACGATTGCGGTCGAACATTTCGCGCAAACTGCCACCGGGCAACTGCCCCAACACGGTGTAAATGCAGCGCACGCCAAAGATGTCGGTATCGCCCCAGTCGGAGATAGGAGCAAGAGCTGGACTTTGAGTAGACATTGCCACTTGCAAGTGATGCTGAATGGCGCGACGAGCATCGCCGACCGATTTGCGACTCGTGGTACCAGGCTCCACCATGTCATTGAGTGGAGTGAGTCGAAGAGCAACTTGAAATCCGAGGCGAACATCTTCGGCCTCGTACATGCCACGCGGAGTTTCGCCGGCAACGATGGGTGCGCCGCGTCGACCAACAATGCGGTAACGCCCCGCAAGGGTAAAGCCCGTGAGATCGCCCTTTGCCTCCATGAGCAATAAAACTTACTCGCACGGCCCCATATTGCGCACGCTGCATTCGCTGAATTTCCCTTCATTTTGAGCCATATGGCACATCACCTCAGGAAAAGTCGCCGAACTTGGCACTTCCGATGAATAATAGGACATGCCTCGCAAGAAGTTTCTCCCTGCCTCATTCAACGTGCCGGCACTTCTTGCCAGCGCTGGCATTGCAGTGGGCGTTGTTTTAGTAATCGCTGGGCTCGGCTCTGCAGTAACCGGACGTGATGCATTGAGATTGCCAGAACAAATTGAACGACTCTCACCAGCAGACAACGAAAAAGTTTTGCGTCAATCAGAAATCATGATCGACTTCGTTGCCGGTTTTGAAGCAGTGCTCATTCTCGATGGCGTGGAAATTCCGACCACGCGCATTGACGAACTCACCGCAAACGGCAAGCAACCAAAACCTGGTGAACAAGTAGAAATTCCACCTACGGCAATTTACGACCCTGGCAACTACACACTCAGCTATCTTCCACAAGAAGGCGGCCCGATTACCGAGTTAAAACAAGGAACCCACCAGGCCACTGTGCTCTTTTGGAAGGCTCCCAACACACGCGAAAAAGCCACTAGCTACTCGTGGAAATTCTCGGTCGATTAAGGCTTAAATTTCGCCTGTTTCAAGTAATTTGAGGAACATTTCCTCGTTCAAAATGGGCACACCCAATTGCTCTGCCTTGGTGAGTTTGCTCGCTCCAGGTTCTGCGCCCACCACCACTGCATAGGTTTTGGCACTCACGCTGCCCGGGCTCTTGCCGCCACGCAACTTCACTGCTGCTTCTGCCTCTTCACGTGAGAAGCCAACAAGCGAGCCCGTCACCACCACTGCTTTACCTGCAAGCACTTGTGGCAACGATGTGCGTTCCACATTTCCAAAGTCAACGCCAGCGAGGCGCATTTTTTCAATAATTTTTTTGTTCGCTGGTTGTTCAAACCATTTGGTAATTGACGCAGCGATGACTCCGCCTACACCATCGATCGATGCAAGGTCGTCGGCGTTCGCCGATGCAATGGCATCGAGGTTGCCAAATGCAAACGACAACGATTCTGATGCAGCGGGTCCTAAATGTTTAATGCCCAGTGCAGTGAGCAATTTCGGAAGTGGGCGATGACGTGATGCATCAATTGCTGCAAGTAATTTTTGCGCGCTCAATGCACCGAAGCCTTCAATTTGTAACAACTGTTCTTCGGTGAGCGCGTAAATGTCGCCAACGTCTTCAACAAATTCAAGATCGGACAAACTCAACACTGTTCGTTCACCAAGACCTTCAATATCCATGCCACCACGCGATGCAAAATAAATGATGCGTTGATCGCGCTGGAAGGGGCACTGTTCATCAATACAACGCGTGTCGGCTTCGCCATCTACTTGCACAAGTTCTGTATGTAATGGGCACGCGCAATGTGTAGGAAACTCCCACGGCACTGAGTTTTTTGGGCGTTTTGCCAACACCGGGCCAACAACCTCAGGAATCACATCGCCTGCTTTACGCACCACCACGGTGTCGCCAGGGCGTACGTCTTTGAATGCCACTTGGGCCCTGTTGTGCAAAGTAGCCATGCCCACAGTGCTGCCACCTACGAAGACGGGTTCAAGAACGGCAAAGGGTGTGGTGCGGCCCGTGCGACCCACCGACACTTGAATGTCGCGCAAAATGGTGGTGCGTTCTTCGGGGGGAAACTTGAAGGCAATAGCCCAACGCGGTGCGCGACTAGTGAACCCCAGCACTTCGCGTTGTGGAAGCGAATTGACCTTCACCACTGCCCCATCGATTTCATATTGCAAGGTGTCGCGCTTGTCTTGCCAGTGAGCACAAAACGCATTGACCTCTTCAATGGTAGAGACAACAGTGATGGACGGGTTGATAGCAAAGCCCAGTGCAGTTAAGTACTCCAACGATTCTTTGTGTGTAGTGAACTCGGGAACACCTTGCGTTTCGCCAAGTTGGTATGCCCAAAATGCAAGCTCGCGGCTAGCGGTGACTTCTGCATTTTTTTGTCGCAAACTTCCTGCACCCGCATTGCGTGGGTTCACCGGCACTGCTTCGGGTTTTTTACCCGCTGCAATGCGCAGCACATTCTCTTCTTCTTTTGATTTCTTGAATTTTTCGAAAGCGGCAAAGGGCATGTACACCTCGCCGCGCACTTCCAACACATCGGGAACTGTGCCATTTACTGCCGTGAGTTTTTTGGGAATGACGGCAATGGTGGAAACGTTGGCCGTCACGTCTTCGCCCACTTTGCCGTCGCCACGAGTAGCTGCTTGCACAAGCACGCCTTTTTCATAGCGAATGCTCACCGCTAGACCGTCAATTTTTAATTCGCACACAAATTCTGCGACTG
>JBIKNT010000161.1:0-4163 GCA_044358465.1 Ilumatobacteraceae bacterium | reverse complement strand
GTTGCCGACACGCTGAGTGCCGGGCCGGTGCTTGGTGTGACGTTAGGGAAATCCATTGCGTTGTACGTCGGCACGGTGAATTGAGAGCGCCCACTTTTCACCGTGAGTGATTCCACTTGCGCTTCGATGGTGATTTTTCCTTCAGGCAATGAACGCACAATGTCGTTCAATAATTTTGCGCTGATGAGTGCAACGCCATCTTTCTCGCCACCAATGGCGAGAGTTGCTTGTAGCGACATGTCATTGTCGGTGGAGGTGAGATGCAGTTGGTCGCCTTTCACCTGTAAGCGCACACCCGACAATGCAGGTAATGCACCAACACGCCCTGAGGCAATGCGTGAAGCTAAACCGAGTGCTTCAGCGAGTTGTTCTCGTTCACAACGAAACTTCATGGCGGCTCCTTTGTTGGCCCAAGACGTCCTGAGTGTGGGCGGTGTTATTGATAGTGAAAGGGAGATATATGTCTAATGCTTGTAATAAGGGCTGTGGATTGTGGATAAAGGTCGTTTGCGCCAGTACTGGAAAAGAAAAGAACCGACGCTGGTTATCCACAGTTTTCCACAGGGGAAGGCGAACGTGTGTGCGCTGCGGGGGATAAACCCCACTTTGTGCCCAATGCGACGCAGTTTGTCCACGCCTCACATCACATGTTGTCCCCAGAGCAAATGACATGACACTCACCCTTTTTTCGCCCGGCGGAAAAGCTCGGTGACCTGGTCGTACACCTGTTTACGCTCGGCCATTAACCGCTGCACTTTTTCAACAGCGTGAATGACTGTGGTGTGGTCGCGGCCACCAAAGAGGCGCGCTAACGAGGGGTAACTCAGTTCGGTTTGTTCGCGCATGACGTACATCGCAATTTGGCGAGCCATCACCAACGGGCGTTGGCGGCTCTTGCCACGCAAGGCTTCGACGCTGTACCCGAGATATGCGGCAATGTCGGCAAGGAACTCTTCATCGCTGCGTACTCGCGTGGACGACTGTGACAACAAGTCGCCAAGGAGGTCTTGGGCCGTGGCCACATTCATATTGACGCGGTTCAAAGCGGCAAAGGCGGTGACGCGAATAAGCGCCCCTTCGAGTTCGCGGATGTTCGAGGTGATGTTGGCGGCAATGAACTCGAGCACATCGTCGGGCACTTTGGTGCCATTGCGCTCGGCGTAGTTGCGCAAAATGGCCAACCGGGTTTCAAGATCTGGGGGTTGCACATCGGTGATGAGACCCCAACGGAAGCGGCCCCGCAAACGGTCTTCCAAAGTAGGAATGGCGTCGGGAACACGGTCGGACGAAATAACAATTTGCTTATTTGCGCCGTGTAATGAGTTAAACGTGTGGAAAAATTCTTCTTGGAGGCCTTCTTTGCCTTCCATGAACTGAATGTCGTCGATGAGCAACACGTCTACTTCGCGGTACCTGCGTTTAAAGGCCGCAGTGGTGTTGCTGCGAATGGCGTCGACGTATTCATTCATGAACGTTTCGGTCGACACATAACGCACTTCGTAGTGGGCATAGTTCTGGTGGACATATTCACCAATGGCGTGCAAGAGGTGGGTTTTTCCCAACCCAGCTGAGCCGTAAATAAAGAGCGGGTTATACGACCGGGCAGGAGTTTCCGCCACACGGTGTGCAGCAGCCAAAGCGAATTGGTTCGAGGCGCCCTTCACAAAGGTGTCAAAGGTGTAGCGCGGGTTCAGGCCCGTTGCTTGGCCGCGGGTTGAGGTTGCGGCACTGCCCGCAAGCGCGGTGTCGTCGTCGAAGGAGTCGCGAGAAAAGTCGTCGGCCGCGCCGTCGCCGTCTTCGCCTTCCACAATGGGGGCCACTTCCACCACCAGTTGGCGGTCGCTTTCGTCAATTTCGGCAAGGGCGTCGAGCACCAATTGCAAATAGCGAGTGAGGATGCGTTCTTTGATGTGGCCATTGGGCACCTGCAGACGCAAGGCGTCGTCGCCACCGGGAAGCGGGACCACGTCTTGAAAAGTAGAGAGCCACACCGCTTCAGACACCTGGGCCCGGAGCAAGGCAGAGACCGCTGTCCACACGGTGTCGTGTTCTGCCATGGCGGTCTCCTTTCGTGCTGGTACGGGTTTGGCGACGAAAAGCACTTCTTATACACATGGTTATCCACAGGCTGTGGACGGGTTTCGGGTGTTTTTGATGCTTTTCGCCACTTTTTCGGTGGGAAATGCACCATAGCAGATTATCCACAGGGCAAAAAAATGGAGCCTTGGTTGGGAATGGGGGCTGGTCTCGCCTAGCCTTGCCGATGGTCACCCGAATCGACGTGCCGCTTCGCTCTTGTAGCCCCGGCCCTGCCTCTCGCGGTTCCCGTTCACCTCACATCATTCGAAAGATCCTGGACCCATGAAGCGTACCTTCCAGCCAAACAATCGTCGTCGCGCCAAAAAGCACGGTTTTCGCCACCGCATGAGCACTCGTGCAGGTCGTGAAATTCTCAAAAACCGCCGCGCCAAGGGCCGCTACCGCCTCTCCGCTTGATCGGACGCATTCACGAACATGCTGTTTTTCGCCGTTTAGGGCGGGAAGGTGTTCGTGTGCGCGTGGGCTCTGTGTGGTGTTCCGTGCTTGTTGACCCTGCTCTTTCTCAGCCATGTGTGGCGTATGCCTTAGGGCGTCACACCGGTTCAGCCGTGGTGCGTAACCGCATCCGGCGTCAAATGAGAGAAATCTTGGCCGCAAACACGAACCAATTGGTTCCGGGGTATTACCTCATTGGGGCACACAAAGAAGCCACCGCGTTGTCGTTTCAGGAACTCACCCAGACCATGTTGCAACTCATCACTACCGCCAAAGCGAAGATCTCATGACCAAGCGCACCTTCAATGAGCGCTGCCTGGCGGCTATCGAGTTCTATCAAGGGGCTCGCTCGGGTCGGCCATCACCGTGTCGGTTCTCCCCATCGTGTTCGTCTTTTGCTCACGAAGCCTTTGCGCTTCATGGCACTGCCCGCGGGTTTTGGCTCACTGCCAAGCGGTTGTTGCGGTGCCGCCCTTTTGGCCCGTCGGGTTTCGACCCCGTGCCCGAAGTACACACATCTCATACTCATGAACCTTTAGGAAAGTAGAAAAATGTTTCAAGCAGCAGCCTGGCTCGTCAGCGTTTTTTATGGCTTGGTCCACAACTATGCATTCGCCATTGCTCTAGTGGCCGTTTCCATCATGCTTCTCCTCACCCCGCTCACACTGAAGAGCACCAAGGGCATGTTGGAAATGCAGCGGCTGCAGCCAGAAATGCGCAGACTGCAAGGGTTATACAAGGGTGATCGCCAAAAATTAAACGAAGAAATGATGAAGCTCTACCAAGAGCACAAGGTGAACCCGCTGGCCTCGTGCCTGCCGCTCATTGCGCAGTTGCCGGTGTTCATCATCATGTTCCGCGTGCTCAACGGTTTGTCCAAAATCGGCGACGATGGAACGTTTAACCCCAGCTATATCGCTAAAGATTCACAGCTGTACATCGCGCTCGACAAGTCGAAAGAGATGCTCGCTTTTGGTCTCGACCTTGCCAAGACTCCTGCCAGGGTGATGGGCGAAGACTTCGTGAAAGGCATTCCCTATGCCCTCATGATTGTGCTGCTGGCTTTTACTTTCTTTATTCAGCAAAGGATGATCGCGTCGCGCACCACCAGTGCCTCAATGTCGCCAATGCAGGCCAAAATCATGCAGTACCTGCCAGTGGCCTTTGCGGTATTCCAAGTGTTTTTGCCCACCGGGCTCGTCATCTACTACTTCACACAAGCGGTAGTTCGCATCGTGCAGCAGTGGTACATCACGAAGCGTTTTTATGGTCACGACGGCTCTATTGGCCGTCAGGCACAAGCCGCGAGCAAAGAAGCGAGCGATATGGCTAAAGACGCGAAAGGCAAAGCGGGCAAGGCCCTCAAGCCCGACAAGGTCGAAAAGCCCGCGCCGATGCAAAGCAAGCGCGTTACTCCACCAAAGAATCGCCCTGCGCCAAGCGGTCGCCCGCAGCGGCCAATTCCGCCATCAAAGCGCAAGAAATAAACTAAAAGTCTAATAATTAACGTGAACACAGAACGAAGGATGAAGTCATGGAATGGGTAGAAACAACAGGTCGTAGCATCGACGAAGCAAAAAATGCCGCTCTCGACGCATTGGGAGTAGCCGAAGACGACGCCGAATTCG
>JBIKNT010000024.1:0-13452 GCA_044358465.1 Ilumatobacteraceae bacterium | reverse complement strand
ACAGTCGGTACGCAATGGTCTGGCAGCGGTGCCAACAAGTGCAGAAGTGGTGTGTGTGCACGATGCGGCTCGCCCATTTGCCTCGGTAGAACTTTTCCAAGCGGTCGTACAAGAGCTTTCGCCCACGGTGCAGGGCGCAGTTCCGGCCCTTGCCGTGGTCGATACGGTCAAGGTAGTTGATGAAGCGACAAATGAGGTGTTGAGCACTCCGTTGCGCAGCACATTGCGCGCGGTGCAAACTCCGCAGGCGTTTCACGCATCAATCTTGCGCGAAGCACATCTTGCAGCGGAACATGAAAAGCGAGAAGGCACAGACGATGCATCTCTTGTTGAGGCAATTGGTGGCTACGTTGTAGTGGTGCCCGGAGACGTCATGAATCGCAAAATAACAACGCCAGAAGATTTTGCATGGGCGCAAAATGTGGTCGTCGAAGTGCTGAAGGGCAACTCGTGAATATTCGTGTAGGCCAAGGATTCGATATTCATCGCTTCAACACCGAGCCAACGCCAGGGCGTGCACTCATTTTGGGTGGCGAGGTATTCGATGGCATGCGCTCACTTGTTGGGCATAGCGATGCCGATGTTATTGCGCATGCTGTTGCCGATGCACTCCTTGGTGCAGCGGGCTTAGGCGATATTGGCCAACACTTTCCCGACACCGATGCACGCTGGAAGAATGCAAACTCACTTGAGTTGCTTGCAGAAGTTGCGCGCATGGTTGCTGCAGCAGGTTGGACCATTGGCAACGTCGATTGCAGCGTTGTGTGTGAAGAGCCCAAGTTGGCCCCACGTCGTGAAGCTATGCAACGCAATGTCAGCACTGCAGCGGGAGCACCTGTCACTATTAAAGGCCGCCGTGCAGAGGGCCTAGGTGCGCTCGGGCGCGCTGAAGGAATTGCCTGCTGGGCAGTAGCAGTCATCACAAAAACGAATGAAGAGAACGGAACAAAGTAGTGGCACAACGCGGACGTAAACCAGCACCAGGTGCAAAAACTGGAATGCCAAAAGGGAACAGAGGTGCACCAGCACGCACGTCTGCTGCTCCGGCGCGCAGTTCAAACCCGCCGAAAAAATCGGGAGCGCCAAAAAAATTTGGTGGAGCGAAGCGCACGGGTGCGCCTGCACGCGGAGGCAATCGTTTCGACCCTCGTGCGGGTGGCGATCGGTCGCGCCCAGCAGAAAAAGGACTAGGTGGAGAACAAGTAGAAGGTCGTCAGGCTGTACGTGAGTTGCTCATTGCTGGCCGTCGCAAAACACGCGAAATTTGGATTGCTAACGACATCGACGCGAACGAAGTCATCGACGATATTCGTGAACTCGCTGAAGCTGTGCGTGTCACAGTGACCGATGTTCCGCGTAAGCACATTGAAAACACTGCACGCAGTGAAGCGCCTCAGGGTGTTATTGCATTTGCGGCGCCGCTTCCCGAAATTGGTATTGAAGAACTTTTGATATCGCGCAATGGCGTACAACCATTTCTTGTTGCAGTTGATGGCGTCACCGACCCGGGCAACCTTGGTGCATTGTTGCGTTGTTGTGATGGTGCCGGAGTTACTGGAGTCATTTTGCCTCGCCATCGTTCCGTGCATGTCACGCCGACAACAGCAAAGGCAGCTGCCGGAGCAGTAGAGCATCTCGATATCGCAGTTGTTTCCGGATTACCTGCAGCTATTGCACAAATGAAAAAGGCAAAAGTGTGGGTAGTGGGTCTCGATGACGATGCCGACCGCAGCCTGTTCGACATTGCCTCTTTTGCTAACGACCCCATTTGTATTGTTCTGGGGGCAGAAGGCAAGGGAATTGCTCGTTTGGTACGCGAACGCTGTGATGTGGTGGTTTCCATCCCCATGAAAGGACAATTGTCCTCATTAAATGTCTCGGCAGCGGGGGCATTGGCTACTTATGAGGTAGTTCGCGCCCGTCAAGCGCAATAACTAGGCGTTTGCCTCTAGGATCAACACCGATTACGCCGGGTTAGCTCAGTGGCAGAGCAACCGCCTTGTAAGCGGTAGGTCGTGGGTTCAAATCCCACACTCGGCTCCACGTTTCGCAATAAGGTAGGGAAAACCCGCCAAAACCTTCGGAGGTTGTCATGAGTCGTCAAGCGCGCCCACAAAACGGTGGAAATGGTGCAGGCCAAAACTTCAACTCCACGCTGAGCATTGTTGTTGCCGTCATCGCTGTTCTCGTCGGATTTTTCATCTTGCGCGATATCAATAGCGACAGCTCGAGCCCAGCGTCGTCGCCCTCAGACGACACCAGCGTCGATGCGTCAGGAACCACTGTTGCCGATGCTACCGTCACCACACTGCCACCGCCGACAAACACCACCGGTTTTAAGGTTCTCGTTGCGAACGGTTCGGGCGTTCCCGGTAGCGCCGGCGACATGAGCGTTGCTTTGCAAGGTCTTGGTTTTATTGTTCAACCACCGTTGAACAAGAGTGACGCCACGCCAAAGCAAACCCTCACCATGGTGTATTACATCGCTGGTCAAGAAGCCAATGCTGCCAATGTTGCTGCCGCACTCGGTGGCGTTGCCACAGCACCAATGCCTGACCCTGTGCCAACAGAAACAGGCAACATGGGTGAAGCAAGCGTGTTGGTATTACTTGCCACCGACCTCGCGGGCAAACCCATTGCTGGTGCAGCTGCTGCAACAACAACAACTGTTGCTGGCTAATTCAATTTTTTGAGGTAGCTCAGCGCTGCTTGTTCTATAGAAAACAGTGTGCGATTCATTGCGGTGTCGTTGCCGTATAACTGCACAAGGTTTAACACGCTAAATGGTGGCGTCAATGTGGAATCTGCGTCACCCACAATGGCGCAGAGGTGTTTCTTTTTGCTGAGCGCAAGGTCGTACATGGAACCCACAACTTTGCCGTCGAAACTTTGTGCGTCGAGAAAACCTTCACCGGTGAAAACAACATCGCAATTTTCTACGCGCGTGTCGAGATCAATCTCTTCAGCAACGACATCGAAACCAGGAACTAGTGTTGCACCAAGTGCGGCGAGGCCACCGGCCAGACCACCCGCTGCACCTGCTCCTTCAATTGTGCTCACGTCGACTCCGTATTGCTCTGCATAAATTTGCTGCAGTCGTTCAAGGCGCCCAGTGAGCAGTGCAATATGCCGCAGCGTGGCACCTTTTTGAGGTCCAAAGATCTTTGCAGCTTGTGTAAATGGTGTGGTGACATCGCAAGCAACGAGAAACTCCACTGCTTTCAAGCGCGCGGGTGCATGAATGGCGCGCACTGCCCCGTAGCCGCCATCGGTTGTTGCAGAACCACCCAAACACACAATGATTTTTTTTGCACCAGCATCGAGTGCTTGGTCGATGAGTTCTCCGGTGCCCGTGGTACTTGCGGCAATGGGGTCGTTGCGTTCTGCGCCACCAACAAGTTGTAAACCACTGGCGCGTGCCATTTCAATAACAGCAACATCGCGGCTGAGACGCCACGGTGCTTCCACCATGTCGCCAAGTGGACCAGTCACCATGCTGGTGCGATTGGGGCCGCCAAGAACATCGAGCGTTCCCTCGCCGCCGTCGGCAAGTGGTGCTTCATCGCAATCGATGCCCAGTTCCCAACAGGCGTGGCCCACTGCCGCGCATGCCTCTTGTGCCGTTGCCGTTCCGCGGAACTTATCGAGTGCAGCAAGGACGCGCATGGCTACAGCGTAGGGTTTACGTATGAACGCACCTGCACAACCACCCCAAAATATTGCTGACGTTTTGAATTCCGATGCCAACGACCAAGTGGGTGCACTGCATCGCAAATGGGTGTCGCCTGTGGAACTTGTTGATGCTGCCATTGCCCGTGCGCAAGCAGTGAACCCCCAATTAAACGCCATTATTCACGAGCGATTCGAACGTGCGCGTAGTGAAGCCGCTGCCATTGCCGCAGGGCCAATTACAACACCACTGCACGGAATGCCCGTGGTTGTGAAAGATCTTGAGGCAGCTATTGGTGGTGAGCCACACCACATGGGTTCACGTGTTTTAAAAAACCTTGGCTACCGTGCCACGCACGATTCATACATTGCTCGACGCTTGAAGCGTGCAGGGGCAATTGTGATTGGCCGCACGAATACGCCAGAGTTCGGCAGCACTATTACAACAGAACCACTTGCGTATGGTGCTGCACACAACCCGTGGAATCTTGAGCATTCAACGGGCGGTTCATCGGGTGGTTCGGCTGCGGCAGTTTCTGCGCGCATCGTTGCTGTTGGTCACGCAAATGATGGTGGCGGTTCTATTCGCGTACCAGCTAGTGAATGCGGGCTCGTGGGGTTGAAGCCATCACGTGGTCGCATTAGTAAAGGTCCCGATGCAGGTGAGTCGTGGATGGGTGCAACTGTTGATGGAGTAGTCACGCGCAGCGTGCGCGACACTGCATTGATGCTCGACATTTTGTCGGGCTATGAAGCAGGCGACCCCTACACTGCGGTTCCTTATGCGCGGCCACTCATGGAAGAAGTAGGAAAGCCCGTTGGTTTCTTGCGCATTGGTTTTCTTGATCACCCACTCATGCCAGGTGGTGTAGACCACGTAGAAACACGTGAATCTATGGCTACCACGCGCAAGTTGCTCGAGTCACTTGGTCACATGGTGGAAGATGCTTACCCCGCAGCAATGGATGAAGAAGATTTTGCCGACACGTTCACCGGCATTGTGTCGGTGGCGACCGATGTTGGCGTGAGTGAGATAGAAGCACTCATCGGGCGACCCGTCACGCCAGACGATATTGAAGCCGACAATCTTTTCTTGCGTGAGATAGGCCGCACTGTTAGTGGCACTCAATATGTGCAATGGGTGAATTGGATGCACGCATGGTCGCGACGCATGCTCGAGTGGTGGTACCCACAAAATGGCGCGCAACCCTTCGACATTTTGGTGACCCCCACACTGGCTGGCCCTCCACCCAAGTTGGGTTGGCTCAGTGGCCCCGATGGCGGCATCAATATGCGCTCTATTTTGCAGTACACGGCGCAATTCAATGTGACGGGTCAACCTGCCATCAGTTTGCCCTTGCACTGGAGTGCCGATGGCTTGCCCATGGGCGTGCAATGTGTGGCTGCCACGCATCGCGAAGATCTATTGGTGCGTTTAGGCTCCCAACTAGAGGCGGCTGCGCCGTGGAGCCACCGCATGCCACCGCTAGTCTGACGACATGGCAACAGTTCGCATTCCCACCACCATGCGCCCCCTGTCGGGCGGAGCAGCAACACTGCAAATTGAAGGCGCCACACTTGGCGACGTTTTGCGCAATCTAGAAGCAGCTCACCCTGGTTTTGGCGAGCGTTTGTTCGACGAATCGGGTGCTTTGCGCAAGTTTGTGAACGTTTTCGTCTCTGACGACGACGTGCGCTACCTGCAGGGTCTCGATACCCCGGTTCCCGCCACAGAAACTGTTTCCATCATTCCTGCCGTCGCTGGCGGGGCTCACTAACCCTGACGATTGCTCTTTTGCCACCAGCGTTGGTGGGTTAGCACTCTCGGCGGTAGAGTGCTAGCACTCGAATATCCCGAGTGCGAACCCCACCTAATGGAGGAATCCAATGGCAAAGTTGATTGCTTTTGATGAAGAGGCCCGTCGCGGTCTTGAAGCTGGTATGAACAAGTTGGCCGATGCTGTGCGCGTCACACTCGGACCAAAGGGCCGCAACGTCGTGCTCGACAAAAAGTGGGGCGCTCCCACAATTACGAACGACGGCGTGTCTATTGCGAAAGACATTGAACTTGAAGATCCATACGAGCGCATTGGCGCCGAATTGGTGAAAGAAGTTGCCAAAAAGACCGATGACGTTGCTGGTGACGGAACCACAACGGCCACCGTTTTGGCATGGACCATGGTGCGTGAAGGCTTGCGTAACGTCGCCGCTGGTGCAAACCCGATGAGCCTCAAAAAAGGCATCGAAGTTGCCGTTGAAGCAGCCATTGGCAGCATCAAGGCTTTGGCAAAAGAAGTCGACTCAAAAGAGCAAATTGCTCAGGTTGCTTCCATTTCGTCAGCCGATGAAGAAATTGGCCAGATGATCTCTGAAGCCATCGACAAGGTGGGCAAAGACGGCGTTACTACCGTTGAAGAAAGCCAGACCTTCGGCATGGAGATGGACCTCGTTGAAGGTATGCGTTTCGACAAGGGTTACATCTCGCCATATTTCGTCACCGATACAGACCGCATGGAAGCTTCACTCGAAGATCCATACATCTTGTTCGTTGCATCAAAAATCACCAACGTGCGCGACATGTTGCCCATCCTTGAAAAAGTCATGCAGAGCGGCCGCACACTCATCATCATTGCTGAAGATGTAGAAGGCGAAGCACTCGCAACTTTGGTCGTCAACAAGATCCGTGGCACTTTCAAGAGCGCTGCTGTGAAGGCTCCAGGCTTTGGCGATCGTCGCAAGGCAATGTTGCAAGACATGGCAATTCTTACTGGTGGTCAAGTCATCAGCGAAGAAGTTGGTTTGAAGTTGGAAAACGTGACACTCGATCTTTTGGGCCGTGCAAAGAAAGTTGTCATCACCAAAGACGAAACAACCATCATCGAAGGCGCTGGCGCCGAAGACGACATCAAGGGTCGCATTAGCCAAATCAAGGCTGAAATCGACAACACCGATTCCGATTACGACCGCGAAAAATTGCAAGAGCGCTTGGCAAAGTTGTCAGGTGGCGTTGCAGTTTTGAAAGTTGGCGCTGCAACTGAAGTGGAGCTCAAAGAAAAGAAGCACCGCATTGAAGACGCAGTAAGCACAACAAAGGCCGCCATTGAAGAAGGCGTTGTTCCTGGCGGCGGTGTTGCGCTGCTTCGTGCCCAAGCAGCTGTTTATGCAGCAGCCGACAAGCTCACTGGTGACGAAGCAACTGGTGCTCGTTTGGTAGGTCGTTCACTTGAAGGCCCATTGAAGCAAATTGCTGAAAATGCTGGCATGGAAGGTGGCGTTGTTGTAGAAAAAGTCAAGTCGCTGAAGGGCAACGAAGGCTTGAACGCAGCAACTGGCGTGTACGAAGACCTCGTGAAGTTGGGTGTTATTGACGCCGCAAAAGTAACGCGCTCTGCATTGCAGAACGCAGCTTCCATTGCAGCTCTTTTCCTCACTACAGAGTGTGTCATTGCCGATAAGCCTGAAGCATCCGCTGGAATGCCAGGTGGAGGCATGGAAGACTACTGAGAATAAAAGTTTGTAGCGCATTGTGATTGGTCTTGTTACCGCCGCAGTCGCACGCGAACTCGATACCGATTTACCGTTACTGGGTGCCGCGCTCGAAAGAGCCGGCACCCAGTTTCATTTTGTCGATTGGCACGATGAATCGGTTGACTGGTCTCACTACTCTTTGCTCGTCTTACGTAGTACGTGGGACTATCACTTACGCCACAATGAATTTTTGCTGTGGCTTGAGCGCGTATCGCAACTCACTACTGTGCGCAACTCACTTGAAGTAGTGCAGTGGAACAGCGACAAAAAATATCTTGGTGAACTCAGTGGGGCCGGCATTGCGGTAGTGCCCACACAATTTGTTATGAGAGCTTCAGAAATTCACATCACGAAACCCGCCATGGATGTTGTGGTGAAGCCAAGTGTTTCTGCCGGCTCGCACGACACATTTCGATATCGCGATGTGAGCAAAGAAATGAGCACAATCACCGCGCACATTTCACGCATCGTCAAAAGTGGCGCAACTGCAATGGTGCAGGAATATCAGCATGGAATTGATGGAGCAGGGGAAACCGGCTTGGTGTACTTGAACGGCGTGTACAGCCACGCCTTTCGCAAAGGCGCAATTTTGCAGCATCGCCCCGATATGTCGAATGGTCTCTATGCGGCAGAAGACGTGGGTGAACGCGAGGCATCTGATGCTGAACAAGCAACTGCACGGCAAGTCTTGAGTATTGTGGAACACAAATTTGGGGCCATGCCGTTATACGCACGAGTCGACCTCATTCCACAAAACAGTGGGGAACCGCAATTAATGGAACTGGAATTAGTGGAGCCATCATTCTTTTTGTGGGCAAGTGCAGGCTCAGCAGATCGAGCTGCACAAGCCATCATTGCGGCAAACAGGTAACCTGTACTCATGACCTCTGTGACCCCAAGCGAGCCAATGTCACCATCAATTGGAATGGGAGTGCTGCATTTATTTTGTAAGCCAGAAGCCCAATTCGATCGCGAAGCAACAGTTCATGCAGTGAAAGCTGCTGAAGCCAAAGGTCTCACGGTCATTACTGTTTCAATGCTTGGCCACAAATGCGATATGGCGTTTATGGCCCTCGCTTCCGATATGCGTGAACTACGTTCATTTCAGTCGGCCATCCAAGCAGCCGGATTAGCAGTAGTCGATTCCTACGTGTCACTCACTGAAGTAAGCGAATATGCCATTGGTGTGCCACAAGAAATGCTCGATGCGCGTTTGTATCCAAAAATTCCTGTGCCTGGCAAAAATGCATTTTGTTTTTACCCCATGTCGAAGCGCCGCAATGCCGATGAGAACTGGTTTACCTTGCCTTTCGAAGAGCGCCATGCGCACATGCAAGAGCACGGCGTGAGTGGGCGCAAGTTTGGCCCACGCGTCACTCAACTAGTGACTGGGTCAACCGGGCTTGATGAGTACGAATGGGGTGTCACCTTGTTTGCGGTTCACCCTGATGATCTCAAAGAAGTGGTCTACACCATGCGCTTCGACAAGGCGTCGGCTATTTATGCCGAGTTTGGTCAGTTCTACACGGGTGTACTCACCCCTGTAGAAGAACTCGTTCACACGGTTTAGCGCTCATCTCCACTGCGCTTGATGCGCAGATCATGGGTAAGTATGAACAGATGAATAACGCAGCGGTGGGGGCCGTTCCTTCTTCGGTCATACCGCGTCGTGCTTGGTATGCGTTGTTACTCACTTCGTTTGGTCAGTTTTTTGTCATCTTTGACTCCACCGTTTTAAATGTTGCTTTTCCTACCATTGAGCGTGATTTTCCCAATGTTGCGCGCACAACTTTGGCTTGGGCGTTAACGAGCTACTCCATTGGCACTGCTTCACTTTTGTTGCTAGCAGGTCGCGTTGCAGATTTGTTTGGGCGGAAAAGGGTTTTCCTATTTGGTATTAGTTTGTTCGCCATTGGCAGCATGGGTGCTGGCCTTGCCTCAAGCGTGGAAATGCTCATTTTTGCGCGATGCATTCAGAGCATCGGCGGTGCTCTCATGATCCCTACTTCTATTGCTCTGGCGTTGCCGGAGTTTCCTGCAGAAAAAAGAAGCTTGGCAATTGGGGTATGGGGTTCGATTGCAGCCCTAGCAGGTGGCTTAGGGCCACCATTAGGTGCAGCCGTTATTGAGTTTGCAGGTTGGAGATGGATTTTTTTCATCAATGTTCCAGCGGTAGCCATTGTTGTTCTTCTTGGACGCAAAGTACTGCGCGAATCGAAAGGGCAAAGTACGGGAACGCGTCTCGACATGGTGTCGGTGCCTCTTGGAACAATTGGTCTTGCATCGCTCACGCTTGGAGTATTGCAAGGTCATAAGTGGGGTTGGTCGAGTCCGGAAATTATCGCGTGTTTCGTGAGTGCAGTCGTTTTTCTCACCTACGTCGTGCTGCGCTCTCGGCAGCACGCAGAACCACTCATCGATCTTTCGCTCTTTCAGCATCGACGATTCACCTCAGCCTCAATTGCGACTTTTGCTTTTAACTTGCCAGTTGCAGGATTCTGGTTTTCGGCCCCACTCTTTATGCAAACGGTATGGAATTGGTCGGTGTTGAAAAGTGGATGTTCCATCATGCCAACACCTGTCGTGATCTTTTTGACGGCCACTATTTCCGGTAGATACTCCGACAGGGGTTGGATGAAACGCAT
This sequence comes from Ilumatobacteraceae bacterium, assembly GCA_044358465.1. Classification (GTDB taxonomy): domain Bacteria; phylum Actinomycetota; class Acidimicrobiia; order Acidimicrobiales; family Ilumatobacteraceae; genus F1-20-MAGs119. The sequence continues at coordinate 3,610 of JBIKNT010000024.1, read as the reverse complement.
CATCAGCTCAGGAATGTTGCTCAGTGGTTTAGGTCTCTTCGGACTGTTTGTCTTTCTTGATGAGAATGTGCGTTACTTCACCCACTATTTCCCATTTGCAGTGCTCTATGGAATTGGTCTGGGTCTGGCATGGTCAACTTTGACGGGTGCAGCATTAATGGGCATTGACCATGAAAAGTTTGGTATTGCAAACGGAACTAATCTCACCTTTCGTCAAATGGGAGGTGCGATGGGTGTTGCGATGGTCATTGCGGTCTCAGGAGCAGCGGGAGTCGCAGGGTCGGCCGCAGCTTTCCAGCGAGTATGGCTTGCCCTTGCTGTATGGGTGGCAGTAACTCTCGCTTTCTTCTCTTTTGCTTATCCAAAAGATCACTGAAGATCTTTAAACAGCCTGCATGGCGATTAACCTTGAAAACTGCATGCTGAAGAAGTACCAATGGCTCAATCGCGTGTGGGCATACCTTCCTGGTTTTTCCCTCATCATTCTCATGCGGCTGCGCTTTATCTATTCGCCGATCACTTCAGATGAAGGTGGTGCGCTTGCTATCGCGCGGGCGTGGAGTAGAGGGGCAGTCTTGTACGAAGATGTTTGGGCCGATCGCCCGCAGGGACTCTTCGTGCTCTACCGCGGACTTGTCACCATTGGTTTAGGCACTCCAGAGGGTGTGCGCATCATGGCAATTGCTGCTTGTCTAATTGGCGCAGCAGCCTGCGGAAGTATTGCAAGCACCTTGGTGGGCGACAAGGCACGTATGGGAACAGTGCTCATTGTTGGCGTGTTGCTCAGCGTTCCACAATTTGAAGGGTTCATTGCAAACGGAGAGTTGCTGAGTTGCAGCGTGGGTGCTGTAGCGCTCGCACTTGCTATGAAAGCCGTGTGGGGGAGAACAGCACCTCGCTTTTGGCTGCTCTATGCATCGGGCGTGATGGGCGGTTGCGCCGTGGGCATTAAGCAAAGTGGTTTCGATGCATTTTTGACAGCTGTAGTTGCTGTTGGGGCGATGTCTTTGATGTCGCGCTGGAAAAAAATACATAGCTGGCTTTCGCTACCCACAATGTTTCTCGGCCTTGCAACGTCAATTGGCGCAATGATGATTCACGGTGCGCTGACTGGTTGGTATCGCTGGTGGTACGCCATTGTGATGTATCGCTTTGAGTTGCGCAGCGCATTGGTCAACGCCGATTTCGGACGTTTCCAGCACACCTTGTCCATTGCTCTGCCACTGCTCATCCCCATTTTTTTGGGGGTCATTTTGGTGGGAGTACTTGAGGCACGCCGGGTGGCATTTCGTACCATGGCAATTTTGGCAACGTGGCTGTTTATTTCGTTTGCCGCATTTGCCATGGGCGGACAATTCTTCCGTCACTATTGGATCATTATGATGTTCCCTATTGGAACCTTTGCAGGAGCAATGATTTCATATGCCAACAAAAAATGGATCAGAAATCTTTTGCTAGCGGCACTCATTACGAGCCCTCTCATTCATACGGCGCAAGCAATGGCAATTCCTCGTAACAGCATTGGGCGCGAACTGCACGATGATTCCCGCTTGGTAAGAGATGAAAGAATTGCAACGTGGTTCAACGCAATGCGTAAACCAGGCGACACCATCTATCCGATGTGCGCGAGTGCTGGCCTCTATGGAAATCTCGACATCGATCCACCTTTCCCGTATCTTTGGGGTTATGAAGCGCGCCTAATGCCAGGTGGTCTTGCACAGTTGTGGAATTTCTTAGAGGGAGAAGATGCTCCTCGATTTGTTGTTCGCTACCAAGTGCCAGCCGTGTGTGACGCATCAGGTGCGTCGCTGCGGGCGCTGCATCGCAACTACAAAATTGTGTGGACCGTTGCAGGTCTTTTGGTCTACGAGCGTCGCTGATGTCAGTCACACTTGAATCGGCCACTGCAAACCTCATTGCCGTTATTGATGCTGCGGCACACGAGTGGCTTGTGCGATGTGTAACAAAAACGTATGTGCAACAACTAGGAACGCCCCGCTTAGAGGTAGAGGAAAAGTTAGTTGTTGCGGCCCAGTTGGCTGCAGAACAGGGAAGGGCATATATTGCAGCGGAATTGAGTAGCGAGCTGAGCAAAGATGTTGACGAGCAGCGAGTGAACCCATTGCAAGTTTTGCGCAATGCGGTGGCGTTTCCCACGCGTGTTTTGCATGAATTTGGTGTTCCTACCGTGACGCGCGACGAGATGGACTCACGAATGATGCCAGACGATGTCTTTGGCTTATCTCCAGCCCATTGGACCGATGTTCATGAGTCGTTGCTGGAGCCCGGTGTCATTTGGGGTGCCGCAAAAGCGCACAGGGTATTGCAACGGCGCCGCGAAGAAGGAAAACTAGACGAATCATGATGCTGCCAAGTGAGTTCACAGCAAAGCGCACCGAACTCATTTCGTCGTGGGGTACAACCGAGCCCGCCTCAGGGGTCCGATTCTGTGCCGCGCTTTCTGACACCACCGACCACTTGTTGCGCACATTGTTCGCCGATGCCGTTCAGAAAGTTGGCATCACAAAAGACATTGCTCTGATTGCGGTGGGTGGATACGGCAGAGGAGAGTTAGCGCCGTACAGCGACCTTGATCTTTTGCTATTGCACAAGAACGTTAAAAAAGTTGATGATGTTGCAACTGCACTGTGGTACCCACTGTGGGATCTTGGGCTCAAAGTTGGCCATGCTGTGCGCACGCCAAAAGAAACTCGGCAACTCGGCGAAACAGATCTTGATACTGCAACTGCTCTCGTAACAGCACGATTTATTACTGGTGACGAAGGCCTAGCCAGCGACTGCATCAACGATGCGCGCGAATGGTGGCGAAAGCGTGGGCGTGATTCATTACGCGACCTACATGCACGGGTGCTTGAACGTCACGCCACTGCTGGGGAAGTTGCGTTCCTGTTAGAGCCAAATCTCAAAGAAGGCATGGGCGGCTTACGCGATATTCACGCGTTGCTCTGGGCCATTGATGCAGGTCTTCCGTTATCGGGGGGAGATAAGCAAGAGCTGAAACGATCCAATGAAGTGTTGCTCACTTCACGTGTTGCACTGCACATCAATGCGCAGCGCGTGGGCGACGTCCTGCGCCTCGAAGATCAAGATGCCGTGGCTGCGCGTATTGGTTCGCGAGACGCCGATGCGTTAATGCTTGAAGTTTCTACTGCTGCGCGCCGAATTGCGTGGATTGCCGATGAAGCATGGGCTCGCATTGACCCACCAGCAAATGCCAATGAGCCGCCACGGCGAATTGCGCCTGGCGTAGAAATGCGTGCAGGTGAGATTCACTTAGAGAGTGATGCAGACCCTGCAACAGACCCAACCTTGGTGCTTCGTGTTGCCACTGCCGCTGCACGGCTAGGCGCTCGCATCGACCGCGCATCATTGAATCGTTTGGGTGAAGAAACACCAGTGTGGCCAGACCCATGGCCTGCTGGGGCAAGCGATGATCTTGTTGCATTGCTTTTGGAAGGTGAGCGCGCAATACCAGTACTTGAAGCAATTGATCAACGTGATCTCATTACCAAGGTGTTGCCCGAGTGGGCACCGGTACGTAGCAAGCCACAACGCAATGCGTATCACCGGTTCACTGTCGACCGGCATT
>JBIKNT010000160.1:0-4177 GCA_044358465.1 Ilumatobacteraceae bacterium | reverse complement strand
GAGCGCCTGCACATTGATATTTGTTTGTATCAATGCGGCTAATTGCGAAGGAAGTTTGCCCACCGGCTGAGGAACAATTCCGCGAGCATCTACCGAACAGGCAACTTCCACACAACAATCGTCCGGTAGATTCGATATGAGACCTCTATTGGACACATTTCCATACACCACTCGTGGCTCACCGGTTTCCAAACTGTGAATAATTCCGGCTCCGTACTCCATGCTGCGGTGCACCTTGAGCTGTGCTTCAGGATCTAAAAGTCTTGTTTGCAAACTCTCCCAGCCAGCAATTTGCGTTTGACAACGTTGCAGATACTCATTGAGCGGAATGCCGAATTCCTCAATGAGGTGAGGTTGATGCGACTTGATGAACCAAGGAACATATTCGGCGAAATGTTCGCTTGACTCCGTCACAAAATAACCCAGCCGTTTCAGCATTTCATAACGCACGGCGTCTGAAAGCCCTGAAGTGCCGCCATCGCTGCGGTTTTTCTCACCGCGCATGGGCAAAGGAACTCGCTCACCACGGCGGCGTATTGCAGGGTAAAGATCAACGTCTCCCATTTTTGTTGCGTGAACGAAGGAAAGATAAAACGACATGTGATTAATACCTGCACACTCGTAGCGCACCTCTTCATAAGGAACACCTACATCACTTGCCAACTGCTGAGCCGTATGCTGCACACTATGACATAGGCCAATTGTGCGTATTGAAGATGACTTTGAGACGGCCCAACACAATATTGACATTGGGTTGACATAGTTCAAGAGCAATGCATCTGGGCACACTCTTTCCATATCGCGACAGATATCTAGGAGCACAGGAATGGTGCGCAACCCACGCATGATGCCACCAATTCCCAATGTGTCGGCGATGGTTTGCTGTAAACCAAATTTTTGCGGTATCGCGAAATCGATGACAGTAGATGGTTCATAGCCGCCCACTTGGAACATGGTGATGACATAGTTTGCCTGATTGAGGGCAACGAGACGATCTGTTGTTGCTTCTATTTTGGCGCTCACACCAAGAGTTGCAACTATTTTTCTACCAACTACTTCAGATACAGCTAAACGCTCTTCATCAATATCGTGCAGGACAATGGTGGCATCTGAGAGTTCGGGGAAACTCAAAATGTCGCCCATCAGGTTTCTTGCAAACACGGTGCTTCCAGCTCCAATGAACGTAATGCGTACACCCATTGTTATTTCAGTTTCACTGGCGCTTTCGTGAACTGCATTGCACCATCATCTAAGGGAGCACGGCGAAACATCTTCTTGTCACGAGCGAAATTTTGCGGGTTGATCCACGGGGCATGGTTCCCCTGTCGAGGGAAAAGATGCATCACGCGCCGCATATAACCCGCACTAAATGAGTCAATCCAAGGGCTCTCGGGCATGTTCTGGTCGACATCGCGCAAACGTGGCGTGCACTGTGTTGTTCCTGTTTTCGCCATGTGATTCAGCAGTCGGCAAACGTACTCACAGGTGAGATCTGAACGCAAGGTCCACGAGGCATTGATGTAGCCAAACGACGAGGCCAAGTTGGGAACCCCAGAATACGCCACTCCCTTGTAGGTCCACGTCTGAGCAAAATCAACAGGCTTGCCGTCGACTTCAAATTGCACTTCGCCCAAAGTGACCAACTGCAGCCCGGTGGCCGTCACGATGACGTCGGCATCGAGATGCTCGCCTGATGACAGCACAATTCCGGTTTCATCAAAAGTGTCGATGGTGTCGGTTACTACCGACGCTCTACCATCACGCATTGCCTGAAAGAAATCTCCATTCGGCGCCAAACACAAGCGCTGATCCCACGGGTTGTACGTAGGAGTGAAGTCTTTTTCGATGTCGTAGTCGGGGCCGAGTTGTTCACGCACCCCTTTGAGCAAAATCTCTTTTACTTTGTCGGGATGTGTGCGCGAGCGCTGATACACCAACTGCTGGTACTTGGTGTTTTTCAGTCGCGTAATTGCATAGGCAATTTTTGACGGAAGAAATTTGCGCAATGCATTTGCAAATGCATCGACGTCGGGGCGGGCCGCAATATACGTTGGCGAGCGCTGCAACATGGTGACGTGCGCAGCTTCTTTCGCCATTGCAGGCACCAACGTGATTGCTGTAGCTCCTGAGCCAATGACAACGACGCGTTTACCCGAATAGGAAACATCGTTCGTCCACTTTTGTGGGTGAATTACCTCTCCACGAAAACGTTCTCGTCCGGGAAATTCAGGAGTAAAGCCTTCGCGGTAGCTGTAATAACCCGAGCACATAAATAAAAAACCACAAGTGAACGTCACTGTGTCGCCGGTACCTACCCGTTCAACCTCCACCGACCACTGTGATGTCTCGCTCGACCACTGTGCACGCTTCACCAAGTGCCCAAAGCGTATGTGCCGGGCGATATCGAACTCATTCATGGTGCTATGTAAATAGCGCAAGATATCGGGGCCATCGGCAATGGCTTTTGCCTCGGTCCAGGGCTTAAACCGAAAGCCCAAGGTGTGCATGTCGGAATCGGAGCGCACACCTGGGTAGCGAAAAAGGTCCCACGTGCCACCGATGTCGGTACGACCTTCAAGAATCGCATAGGTTCGCGATGGGCACATGGTGTTGAGGTGATATCCGGCCCCAATGCCCGAGATTCCCGCGCCCACTACGAGGACATCGACGTGCTCGTTAGATGCCGCTGCGGCGCTGTGGACCATCGAAATACCCTACATCCCTGCCATGTAACAGCCCATTTGTACTATGGAGCCGTGCAAACCATTTTTGGGCTCATCATTGGCCTCCTCATCGCTTCACTCGCTTTCCTCCTACTGCGTCAGCGCACCGCGCTCGGCAATGCTCAAGCACCAATAGAAAGTGCTCCGCTGGCTCCCACCATGACCAACGAGCAAATTTCTGCCACCGTGTCAGCCACCGTGAATACCGAGGTCGGCAAGGCAGTCCAAAGTGCACTCGCTGAAGCGCTCAACGCCATGCGCATCAACGCCACACAAGACCGCGAAGAGTCCATCAAGTTGGCTTCAGCACAAGTGGTAGAAAAAGGCGATGAACAATTAGGCAAGCGTGCCGACATCATCGACAACACGTTGAAGGCGGTACAAGACAACGTCACTCAGCGTCTCGCCGAGTTGAATACCGAACTGAAGTCATTGCGCGATATGAACACAGAAAAGTTCAAAGGTGTCGATCAGGCAGTTTCAGATTTAGCAAAGCAAACAACCGACCTCAATAACGTGCTCTCTAGCTCACAGGCCCGTGGCCAATGGGGTGAGCGCATGACCGAAGACCTCTTGCGAGCAGCTGGGCTCGTTGAAGGCATCAACTACGAAAAGCAAGACACCATTGAAGGCCGCGGCCGCCCCGACTACACGTTCCTCCTTCCCCCCAACCGCGTTTTGTATATGGACGTCAAGTTTCCTCTCGACTCATACGCCAAATATGTTGCTGCTACCGAACAAGCATCACGCAATGTGCTCAAAGCCGAATTCTTGAAAGCAGTTCGCGCCCGCGTCACTGAACTTGAAAAACGTGACTACGCCACCAAAACCAACGAGATCTCGCTCGATTACGTTTTGTTGTTTGTTCCCAATGAAGGCATCAGCAGCTTCATCCATGAAGCCGACTCCACCCTCATCGACTGGGCCCTCGAGCGCAAGGTAGTGCTGTGCTCACCACTCTCGTTGTATTCACTTCTCGTTGTTGTACGTCAAGCAGCCGACAGTTTCCATACTGAAGAAACAGCCGAGCAAATGATGCAGCTGGTCAACAAGTTCAAAAAGCAATGGGAGCTTTACGTGAAGTCGCTGGAGAAAGTGAAGAAGGGCTTCGACTCCGTGCAAGACGACCTCGAGTCACTCACTGTGGGCACTCGTTTCAAAGGCCTCAACCGCGAAACAAAGAAGATCGACGAACTGCGCCAGCGCCGCAATATCCCAGAACTTGCGGAAGGCAACGAGCTGTACGTTATTGACGACGACGATGATGACTCAAATGATGAACTTGGCTAGCGTTCAGACGTGACAAGTCTGAACAATATTGCCGACATCGTTTCTTCTCTACGCACCACCTACAACTCGGGCACAACTCGCCCGCTGGCCTGGCGCAAACAACAGTTAGAGGCTCTTGTTCGCATGATGGAAGACAACGAGGCCGCATTCAGCGCCGCGTTGAA
>JBIKNT010000159.1:0-4181 GCA_044358465.1 Ilumatobacteraceae bacterium | reverse complement strand
AAGCTTGCCAGCTTCTGCGTAATAGCCGCCGTAGAAAATTGCATCTGGTGCAGATTCTTTCATCTTGCTTACAGCAGCTGAGAAGTCAGCAGCCTTAGGGTCGATGGAATCGCTTGCAACAACTGCGTCACCAAGAGTTGTCTTCACAATGTCGGCAAGACCCTTACCGTATTCTGAAGCGTCGTCGATGATGCCAACTTTGGCTGCTGCCAATGTCTTTTGGATGTATGTAGCAATGGCTGGGCCTTGCTTGTCGTCACCAGCAAGTGCGCGGTGGAAGACTTTCCAGTTGTTGTCATTCAAATCTGCATTCGTTGCCGAAGGAGTAATGATGGCAAGACCTGCTGCATCGAACAATGGGTTAGCAGCTTTTGACTCACCTGAGAATGCAGGTCCAACGATGCCAAGAATGCCGGCGTCGTCGATTGCTTTCTGAGCAAGTGCTGGAGCTTGTGCTGGGTCACCTTGTGAGTCGAAGTCAACAAGGCCAACTTGGCAATCTGGGTTTGCGGTGTTGAATTCACTCACAGCAAGGTCTGCACCAGCGCGAATGTTTTTACCGAGGTTGCCGGCATCGCCCGAAAGCGCACCAAAGAAGGCAATAGAAACGCCTTCGCAGGTCACGCCATCAACAGCTGCTGCTGCAGTGTCGTCGGTTACTACGGTGTCTTCGGTTGCTACCGTGTCTTCGGTTACTGAGCTGTCGCTGTCGCTACCGCAAGCTGCAGTAACGAAGGCAAGGCTCACTGCAATTGCGCTGACGCGCAACAAAGTGGATTTCTTCATTATTTTCTCCCCTAGTTCTGCGAGTCGACTTTGACTCGCAGGTGTGATTGGTGGTTGCCGTAAGGTTAGACCGTCTTTACAAAACGTTCAATAGATGACTTTTGGCTCAGTATCTGCGAAAATCCTTATGGAATAAGGGTTTTACGAAACTTGGAGACGAACCATCAATTTTTGCGCCGAAAAAGGGGACTTTTTCGCTACCGACACCCGGAAAACGCACGACCCTTTTCGAGTGGCTGCCACCAGGTATTTCCCCTGCACTTTGCAGCTTCCACTACTGCGGGTCCAGGTGACTTTCCCCTTCGACATGGTCGAGGCAACTTTCGTCAGCAACGCCCGCGATTTCACTTTCATCACTTCTCGTTTTTGTACGAGTCCACCCACAACGACTTTTGGAATTGCTTGCGATGCCGCCACTGCAGTGGCCCCCAGTGCCTCGACACTGAACGTAGGTACCGAACCATTAGCGAGTCCGCCCACCGTGCAGGTCACCGCAGTTGTTCTACATACCTCAACGCCATCAGATGTTTTCACCACGTATCCAGTTGGCAAGCCGCTACTCAGCACGGCTGCAGTCCAGGTAAGAACAACAACTTTATTTCCAGGAACTGCACTAACGAATTCAGGCACTGTTACCCAGGTGGCACTCGGAGTGACCGCATTTGATGCGGGCGACGCAGCACTTGCGCCCATCACGTTTGTGGCTACAACAGTGAACGTATATGAAGAAAGATTTTGCAAACCGACAATCGTGCACGAGAGTTCTTTTGTGGTGGCACATGTGGCACGGCCATCAGTAGATGTGACGGCATAGCCGGTGATTGCGGTGCCGCCGTTTTCAGGTGCTCCCCATGAAACCGTTACTGAGCCATCGCCTCCAACTGCACTTGGCGCACCTGGCGCAGAAGGAATAGTTGCAGGCACCACTTGAATTTCAGGAGAAGGGATACCAATCCCCAAACTATTTGTTGCAGCAACGGCAACACTGTAAGTGGTTCCATTCGTCAAATTTCCCACCGCGCAACTACGCCCCGCTGCATCGGTCGAGCACGTGAAGCCACCAGGATTCAGAGTTGCGGTGTAACCCGTAATTGCACTTCCACCGTCAGAGTCTGGCGTTGACCACGACACTGTGGCCGTACCATTTCCCGCTGCTGCAGATACCGCAGTTGGGGCAGCCGCATAGCAAATGTTGCCACAGGTGTACAGCAACAAGTTGGGTGACTGCGTTCCAGCACTTGCACTTCCGTGCACCATGGTGACTGCATTCGTTGTTGCCTTGGCAAGTATCTGATTCGCAATAGTTGTTGGTGACGCAGTGCGAGAGGTTTCTAAAAGACGCGCAACTGCACCTGCCACAAATGGCGCAGCCATTGATGTTCCCGACAACAACGCCCAAGCGTTATCAGAGGCAACACCCGTACCTGGAGATGGGTCTAAGGAGTCGTCGGGAACTGTTGGCCATGCCGACTTGATGTCAAAGCCGGGCGCCATAATGTTGACGCAATCTCCATAGTTTGAAAACGATGCTTCTCGGTTGTCACGCCGAGTAGCTCCCACCGAAATAGTGCCATCTGTACACGCAGGCGTTGCATAGTTGTTGATATCGATATAGGCACCATCATTTCCGGCGGCGACAACAACCGATACTCCATCAGCCCGCAGAGCAAGAACTGCTGCTTCCAAGGAAGCCGAGTATCCCCGGGTTGTACCCAGGCTCATATTTGCAACTGCTGTATTTTCTCCCGTGTGGTTGCTCGTTACCCAGTTCACACCAGCTACAACCGCTCCAACAGTTGTTCCTTCAAGGCAAGCAGCTTGTGAACCACCAGGGAAAACACGAACAGGAATGATGCGTGCCGCTTTAGCGACTCCAAAGGTTGCGCCCGCAGCAATACCCGCAACATGCGTACCGTGCCCACAACCGTCGTCGGTGGAACCGAGGCTTGGTGTGTAATAGCCAGCAGCAACACGGGTAGATGCTGGCGCAAACTCGCTATGCGACCTGCGAATACCCGTATCGATGATGTAAATATCGACACCAGCACCGGTGGAGGTGTAGTAGTAACGACTATCGAGCGTTGATGAAGCCTGATCAATGCGATCCAGACCCCAGTTGCCAGCAGTGCTCCAGTCGCTTCCACTCGGCGCAGGAATGGACTGGTCGACTGCAGACACGACTCTTTGATTGACCTCAATGTGTCTCACACCAGCGAACCGCGACCATGTAACTGCCTCTGTTGCAGTGAGCATCACTTCAACAAAGTCAACAGCACCAAGTTGGGTAGACGCCACAACCAAACCATCGGCAGACATAGCGTTCGAAACAGTAAGTGCAGCCGTATTGTCTTGTGCAAGAACAATGTAACTTTCTCGTACTTCAACCGCCGATGCTGGCGCAGTAAAAGAAACAGCTGTAACCGACAAAATCCACATGGCAATGCAGGCAGTTGTTCGCCTGAAATTGACCCGCTTCATCTTCCTAGTTTATGAACTCCATATTCAGAGTTCGGTAAGAAATCAGAAATTAGCGGACCCGGAAAGCCTTGACAGTGAAGCTCGACTTCTTGATTTGCTTCATTTTGAGGGTCACCAACTTTTTCGTGGTCGTGAGGAGATATTTACCATTGCGATAGATATCAACTTTTCCTTTACCCGAGATCCGCAAAGTCACCTTGTCAACTGTGCGGCTCACCACCGACACTTTCGGCGCTGCATTCGTACTCAGCGAGTCTTCGGTATTTGCGGGTACTGCGTTACGAACCGGAACCAGAGTGGTAGGAGTTGTTACTACAGGTGCAGGAACCGTCGTTGGCGTGGGAAGTGTTGTTGGTGGGGTTTCCACCGGAACTGTTGTTGGCGGCACTTCTACCTCAGCTCCACCAGAGCCTGCTGCGCTTGCTACTCCGGTGAACAGCAAGAGATTTACTGAGCCAACGGGGTCGGTCACCACATTCTGGGTTGCGTTCAACGATATAGCAGAAGCTACTGCTGCCGGGGTCAACGTGGGCGTTACTTCCAACAAAAGTGCGGCTGCACCTGCCACGTGAGGTGTTGCCATTGATGTACCCGACAACGAACGCGACGCTTGTGGCGACGAAGTTGCAGCAGAAACAATTGCTGAGCCTGGTGCAAAAATATCGACACACGATCCGTAGTTTGAGTAATACGCACGAGCATCGCTAGCTTCCGTCGCCCCAACTGTCATGGCCGATGGCTCACTTGCGGGCGACACTCCACACGCATCTGCATTTTCGTTTCCTGCAGCAACTGCCATCACAATGCCATCGGCAACTGCGCGCGCAACTGCTGCATTCATTGCTGGGGAGTACGACCCACCCAACGACAAGTTTGCGACTGCTGGCGTACCTGCGGTGTGATGTGCAATCATCCAG
>JBIKNT010000023.1:0-13478 GCA_044358465.1 Ilumatobacteraceae bacterium | reverse complement strand
TGCAGGTTTAGTGAAGGGAACTGCGTACACCTTTAAGGTCGCTGCAGTGAATGCTGCTGGAACAAGTTCATACTCGGTTCCATCGAATGAGGTCACGCCTCGCAGCGTGGCGGAAGCTCCAACCAATGCCACTGCAACAGCAAACAACATTGGTGGGGTAGTGGTTTCATGGACCGCGCCAACCGATAATGGCGGCGCAGCAATAACTGACTACACCGTTCAATCGTGTGTTGGTGGTACGTGTACCTCGTTTGCACGTAGTTCTGCCTCAACTGCTACCACACAAACAGTCACTGGTCTCACTAGGGGAACGTCGTACACATTCAAGGTCGCTGCAGTGAATGCTGCGGGCACGAGTCTGTTCGCCAATGCTGCCGCTGCTGCTACACCTCGTGCGGTGACGGGTGAACCTACAGATCTTGTGGGTGTACCAGGCAACACGCAGGTAGCCCTCACATGGAGAGCTCCTTCTGCAACTAATGGCTCGGCAATCTCGAATTACATCGTGCAGTCGTGCATTAGCACCACCTGTTCTGTTGTTGCCCGAGAGGCGTCCACAACAGCATCACAAATGGTCTCAAGCCTCGTCAACGGCACGACCTACACCTTCAAGGTCGCTGCCGTGAACGAGGCTGGCACAAGTAGCTTCGTCACTTCACTTGGTTACACCCCACGAACAGTTCCAGATGCTCCTACTAGTGTGACAGCGACTGCCAACTCCACTGGTGGTGTGGTGGTGGAATGGAGTGCGCCACAGTTCAACGGCGGCTCAGCTATCACCGACTACACCGTTCAGTCGTGCCTGAGCACCACGTGCACCACATTTACACGTACCGCCTCCACAAGTACTTCAGCAACGGTGACGGGCCTCACCAAGGGAACTTCTTATACCTTCCAGGTTGCTGCAGTAAACGTTGCCGGAACGGGCTTGTTTGCAAAAGCAAGTGGTTCAGGTGTCACCCCACGTGCAGTACCAGGAACACCTACAAACCTTGCTGGTGTAGTTGGTGATGCTCAAGTAGCTCTCACATGGACTGCACCCGCAAATAATGGCGATGAGATTTCTGACTATGAAGTGAAGTGGTGCCTGGGTTCATCGTGTACAGCTTTTGCACACACTGCATCTGCTGAAACTTCCATCACGGTGAACAACCTCACCAATGGTTCGGCATATACCTTCCAAGTTGCTGCGAAGAACGCCGCAGGTACAGGTACTGCTGCGGTATCGGGTTCGTTGACGCCACGCACTGTGCCTGGAGCACCAACAAATGTTGTGGGCACCCTCGGTAATACGCAAATAAATCTCTCCTGGAATACACCATCAAGTAATGGTGGTTCTGCAATCACTGACTACATCGTGCAGTCATGCACAGGTGGAACGTGTACAACATTCAACGATGGAACGGGAACAAGTACCTCTGCCACGGTGACTGGACTCACCAATGGCACCGCGTACACCTTCCAAGTTGCTGCAAAAAATATTGCAGGCGATAGTCCGTATTCCACAGCATCAACTTCCCTTACGCCTCGTACAGTTCCCGATGCGCCAACTGGTGTCACGGCAACTGCCGATAACACAGGTGGAATTGATGTTTCCTGGTCGGCACCAGCGAACAATGGTGGCAATGCCATCAGCGATTACACATTGCAGTCGTGCATCTCTACTACGTGCACAACGGTTACTCGTTCGGCTTCAGCCGAAACGTCAACCAAAGTAGCTGGGCTTGTTAAGGGCACCGCGTACACCTTCCAAGTTGCTGCAGTGAATGCTGCCGGATCAAGCAACTACTCCACGAGGTCAGCAGCTGCTACACCACGTGCAGTGGCGGGTACTCCGACGAATATTCAGGGAACGGTAGGCAATGGTCAGGTAACTCTTTCATGGACCGCACCGGCAAGTAATGGTGCTGCCATTACTGACTATGTAGTGCAGTCATGTGTGGGATCATCGTGTTCAACCTTTGCTCATAGCCCTTCCGCAACTGCAGGTATAACGGTCACTGGGCTCACAAATGGCACGGCATATACATTCAAAATTGCTGCAGTAAACCTTGCCGGTACTGGTACCGCAGCAACTTCTTCTGCGTTTACGCCTCGCACGGTGCCTAATGCACCGACGAGCGTTCGAGCAGTTGCCGACAACACAATAGGTATCGATGTTTCATGGACCGCGCCAGCATTCAATGGTGGTTCGGAAATCACCGACTACGTAGTTGAATATGCAACAGAAAATACCGATTATGTTGTGTTTGCTGATGGAGTGAGCACAGGTACTTCAGTCAAGGTCACTGGCCTCACACAAGGCGTTGAATACACATTCCGTATAGCTGCAAGACATATTGCAGGACAGGGTGCGTATTCAGCCGGATCGCTCAATGCCATCGCCACAGCTCGTACCAAGCCTGGTGCACCAACCGCTACTGCCTCTTCCACTCGAGACGGCGCTATTGAACTTGAGTGGAAGTTCGTTGCACCGGAAACAGACGGTGGATCCGAAATTACTCAGTATGACGTGGAGTGGGCAAGGGTGGGCACTTCAGTTTGGTCTAGTGCGGCCTATAACTACCGAACAACACGTATTGAAGGCCTCGCCATAGGTACGCAGTACAAGTTCCGTACCACTGCATCCAATGCAGCTGGCAAGGGTAGGTATTCGGCAGAGGTTGTTGCGATTCCGCAGGTACCGCCGAAGAGTGTGACGAACTTGACCTCCCAATTGACCAGTTCCGCAGGGGTTCAATCGTTGGCTTTGAGTTGGAGGGCACCGCTTGATACGGGTGGCGCTCCGCTCACTAAGTACTTCTTGGCTTACTGTACAGGAGTTCCAGAAGTATGTAAAACAAGGACAACGATTTTTCCGAGGAATAACACGCTGTCAACGACAACCTCATTCACCGTGACCCCTGGTACCTATAGGTACTATGTCGCCGCAGTGAATGAAGCTGGAGTGGAAGAGTGCGCCGATCCAAAACAAATTAAGTGTGGTGCTTCAATATCAGTTGATGTTGCCGAATAAACCTCTTCAGTTCAAAGTGACTAAGGTTTTCATATGAAAGCTGCTGTGTTGCGTTCGGGTCATATGGTGGTTGATACTTTCGCCGAGCCAGTTCCTGGTGAAGGCGAAGTGTTGGTCGCTGTGCATGCATGTGGCATTTGTGGCTCCGATCTGCACTTTGTGCATCATGGTGCAAACTTTCTTGCGTTGAGTAGCGAGATGAATGGCGTAACGAAGAGGCCGCCGGTCGATCTCTCGCGTGATGTACACATGGGCCATGAGTTTTGTGGGGAAGTTTTAGAGTGGGGCCCGCGCACAACTGGGCCAAAACCAGGAACTCTCGTTACCTCAATGCCCGTGCTTGTTCGCAACGGTGAGCGCCAGAGCTTGTCGTTTTCCAACAGTGTTGCTGGTGCCTATGGCGAGCGCATGGTGCTATCAAATGAACTTCTTGTTCCCGTGCCAACGGGCGTCACTGCAGTGAATGCAGCGCTCACCGAACCACTGGCAGTAGGTCTGCACGCGGTCAATGCATCAGGAATTAAGCAAGGTCAAAGCGCGGTCGTTATCGGCTGTGGGCCAGTGGGGCTCACACTCATTGCTTGCTTGAAAAACATAGGTGTTTCGCCGGTCATAGCTTCCGATTACTCCCCAGCAAGGCGAGCAATAGCGGCACAAATGGGAGCCGATCTTGTGGTGGACCCAAGAGAGGAAGATGTTGTCTCGGCATGGCAACAACACGATGGCAAGCAGCCACTCGTTGTGTTTGAAGCAGTTGGAGTGCCGGGCCTTATTAACACTGTGATGCGTGATGTGCCGCGTGAAACGAAAATAGTTGTTGTGGGTCTCTGCATGGAGCCCGACACCTTCCAACCAGTTTTTGGCGTGCTGAAAGAACTCACATTGCAGTTTGTTGTTACATATAGTCCTCAAGAATTTGAACAAGCGATGCACCTCATTGCTGAAGGCGCTATTGATGTTTCCCCAATGGTCACAGGCCAAGTAGGCCTGAACGACATCGCTCAAGCATTTAGCGATCTGTCACAGGCAGATCAACACACCAAAATTATGGTGATGCCACTTATGGCATAATAAGTAAATGTCAACTACCCCCGTCTCAGTTTCGCGCGATGTTTCAGCAACTCCAGAGCAGGTGTGGAAACTTGTGACCGATCTTCCGCGGATGGGTGAATGGTCTCCTGAAAACCGCGGTGGCACTTGGGTGAAAGGCGCTACTGGCGCTGCTGTAGGAGCGCACTTCGCTGGAAAAAATAAAAACGGTAAGAAATCTTGGAATACAAAAGTTGTAGTGAATGCCTGTGATGAGCCACGCAAGTTTTCCTTTGCACTCACCGTGATGGGCGCAAATTGGTGCGACTGGATTTTTGAAATTGAACCAATAGCAAGCGGGTCGCGTGTCACACACAGTTGGGTTGACCACCGTAAGACATGGCAAGACAAGTTGGGCAAGTTGGTCAGCGGAGTTTCCGATAGGGCAAGCCATAACAAGGCAAATATGGAAGTCACTCTTGAACAATTAGCGCAAGCGCTGAACGCCTAAGGTTGGCTCATGACTCTTGTGCAGCTTTCGAAAGACTCCATCGACCTTGGCATTGTGGTGAGCGATGCCGATAAAGCATTGGCCTTTTACCGAGATCTTTTAGGGTTCCCGTTGCAGGGCGAAATGCCCATGCCGGGCGGAGCAAAAATGTACCGACTCTTGTGTGGCACATCACTGCTCAAAATCATTCACGCCCCAGGTGATCTTGCAGGTGCGGCGAAGGGTGGTATTACAGGGGCATTCGGGTACCGATATTTCACTATGTACGTCACCAATTTGCAGGAAATTTCCGATAAGTGCGCAGCCGCTGGCTACAACGTGGCCATAGCGCCCGTCACCATTCGCCCAGGTGTCACCATTGCCATGGTGGAAGACCCCGACGGCAACTGGGTGGAGTTCCTCGAGACCTCTGCGGCATAAATAAGGGGCATTTTGAGAAGTGCCTGACGTAGTGTGAGGGGAGACATTGAACGCCCCTATAAGGAAACACACCATGCCAAAAGACATCATGCAATCTCACAAATTGGCCAATGTGTTGTACGACATTCGTGGCCCAGTGCTCGATGAAGCAAAGCGTCTTGAGGCCCAAGGTCATCGCATCATCAAATTGAATATTGGCAACCCTCAGCCTTTTGGCTTTGAAACACCGCCAGAAATTTTGGTTGAGGTTGTACGTAACTTGCCAACGTCGCAGGGCTATTCCGATTCTCAAGGCTTAGTGTCTGCTCGCACGGCAGTTGTGCAGCATTACCAAGAGCGTGGCATCGACATTACCGATGTTGACGATGTGTGGCTTGGTAATGGTGTGAGCGAACTCATTCAAGTAGCACTTAATGCATTGCTCGACGAGGGCGATGAAGTGCTCATTCCCGCCCCCGACTACCCACTATGGACAGCTGCAACTAGTTTGTCGGGTGGTAAACCCGTGCATTACCTATGCGACGAGTCAAGTGGCTGGATGCCCGACATTGAAGACATGCGCTCGAAAATTACGAAGCGCACAAAAGCAATTGTCATCATTAACCCCAACAACCCCACGGGCGCTGTGTACAGCCCTGAAGTGTTGCGGAAAATTGCCGACCTCGCAGTAGAGCATGGGCTCATTGTGATGGCCGATGAAATATACGACAAAATTTTGTACGACGATGCTGTGCATACAACCTTTGCCACAATCGCTCCCGATGTATTCACCATCACTTTCAATGGTTTGTCAAAGGCGTATCGCCTTGCGGGCTTTCGTTCGGGCTGGATGGTGATGACGGGTCCACGCCGACACGCAGCAAGTTACATTGAAGGCGTCAGCATGCTCACCAACATGCGCCTGTGTGCCAACGTTCCAGCACAGCATGCAATTCAAACAGCGTTAGGCGGCCGTCAAAGTATTCGCGATCTTGTACTTCCCGGCGGGCGATTGCTGGAACAACGCGATGCTGCAGTGAACACTTTGCGCAGCATTCCTGGGGTGACGTGTGTTGAACCAAAAGGTGCGTTATACGTTTTCCCGCGTCTCGACCCCGAGGTGTACCCCATTGTCGACGACCGCAAGTTTGTGCTCGATTTTCTGCGTGCCGAACGCGTGCTTGTAGTTCAGGGAACTGGTTTTAACTGGCCAACGCCCGATCACTTACGTATTGTTACCTTGCCATGGGCGGCAGATTTGGTTGAAGCCATTGAGCGCTTGGGAAATTTCTTGTCGACCTATAAGCCCTAAGGTTTTATTTACTAGCAGCTCAGCGCAGCAGTGAGATGCGCAAATAATTCGTTGTAGGTATTGAGCGCAGGAAACTGCGGAAACTCTGCAGTGATGTTGCTTGGTGCATGAAAAAGAAACCCAGCGTCGGCTGCGCCGAGCATTGCAGTGTCGTTGTACGAGTCGCCGGCAGCTGCTACTCGATAGTTCAGACTCTTGAATGCATTCACGGCATGACGTTTTTGGTCGGCTTGGCGCAATTCAAAATCGACAATGCGGTCATTTTCCACAATGAGGCGATGGCAAAAAAGCGTTGGCCAGTTCAGCAACTTCATGAGTGGCCGTCCAAATTGTTCGAACGTGTCAGAAAGAATAATCACTTGCGTGCGCGTACGTAATTCGTCAAGGAACTCCACTGCTCCAGGAAGCGGAGACAGACCAGCAATTACCTCTTCAATGCGGCTCATGGTGAGGCCGTGTTGATTGAGAATTTCAATGCGACCTTTCATGAGGAGGTCGTAATTGGGCTCGTCGCGAGTGGTGCGTTGGAGCTCGGCAATGCCAGTGCTCTCGGCAACGGCAATCCAAATTTCAGGAACCAGTACTCCTTCAAGGTCGAGAGTAACGATGCTTTGTTGAGCCGAAGTTGCAACTGCCATGTTTCTATTCTTGCCGATGAGCTGGGTTCGACCCACTTTTGAGGGTGGGTCTTTCAGGTGAAAATTGGCCAAATGAGGCAAATGCCGATGTTACTCTGTGCTCATGTCGGAAAATTATGAAGATCTCAGTGCCTGCGCTCTCACTCCTGAACTTGAGGCACAACTTGTTGCATCGCAACGCGAGTGTGTTTTCATGTGGGTCAATAAAGCAGGTGATCCTTTTGGTGTGGTGATGGCGTTTATGCCAAAAGACGGCAAGATCTGGATGACAGCGGCCGAAACTCGCAAGCGCATTTCTGCCATTCGGCGCCACCCACGTGCATCAATTTGCATCACCAGCACAGGTAGTAAAATTGGTGGCGGTAAAACGGTCTCGTATAAAGGAAATTGCATTGTGCACACCGGTCGTGATGTCAAAGACTGGTTCTACCCAGAATTCGCAGCCTATATTCGCCCCGAGAGCCCATCGGCTGCTCAAGAGTTTGAAAAGTTCCTCGATTCACCTCATCGCGTAGTGATTGAGTTCATTCCCGATTACACCTTGAGTTTTGACGCGTCACTCATGTGGCAACGTTCGCCGGGCGTTATTCAATAAGCCATCAGGAATAATCGAAAAATGCTGGCGTAAACTCATGGTGTGACTTCGCCGCTTCAAATTGCTTTCGTAACCTCGGCGTCCAACATGTCTACATTGCCCGAGTCGCCTGTGGAAGTTGCTTTTGTTGGGCGCTCAAATGTGGGCAAGTCGTCGCTCATCAATGCTCTTGCAAACCGTAAGCAACTCGCCAAAGTGTCAAACACTCCTGGGCGCACTCAACTCATTAACTTGTTTGAAACACCAAGCAAGGGAACCATCGTCGACCTGCCGGGTTATGGGTACGCAAAAGTTCCAGGCCGTATTCGTGCAGGGTGGGAAAAGATGATTGTTGGTTACTTGCTTGAGCGTGAAGAACTCAAAATGGTTTTTGTCTTGGTCGATGGTGAAATTGGGCCGACCAAACTCGATGTTCAAATGCTGGAACATCTTCGCGAAAATGAAGTTCCACATACCATTGTTGCTACCAAGCATGACAAGGTGAAGTCGTCGAAGCGTGAAACACGCAAGCGTGATTTAGCAGCAGGTTGCGAAGTGGCGCAAAAAGATGTGATGTGGGTCAGCGCATCGAGCGGTGTTGGTATCGACTCATTACGCAATGCCGTGAATGGCATCTTGGGCAAGGCTAAATAACTTCTAACTCACTTGTTTTTGCTGAGCTTGCCGCGCAACTCGCAATGCAACAGCAATCATCACAAACTGCAGTGGCAGACGAGCCCAAGAAATGAATTGCTCACCTCCTGAGCGATTGCGCCAGTCCCAGGTCATGTACAAGTTGGCGGGGTAGACGGCAACAAGAAGCGCGATGAGCGCGTAGCCGCCCCATTTGCGAGTGGAGGGCCACAAAATCAGCCCACCCACAATGATTTCGGCCAGACCACTGGCGTAGGTCCAAAAACTGTTGCTGAAGGGGAGCCACGGGGGAACAATGTCGTTAAAGAAACTCGGAGAAGCAAAATGCATGATTCCGGTGAAGGAAATAAAACTACCTACGGCTACGGCTAAGAGGTTTCGGCGCATATCAGTAGTATTTCCTATGTACCCAAGGAATTTGGGTTTTAGTCGTGAATATGTGAGGGGAAAAGATGCCAA
Organism: Ilumatobacteraceae bacterium; assembly: GCA_044358465.1. GTDB lineage: Bacteria > Actinomycetota > Acidimicrobiia > Acidimicrobiales > Ilumatobacteraceae > F1-20-MAGs119. The sequence goes on along the minus strand of JBIKNT010000023.1, from coordinate 4,886 downwards.
AGCCGGGGATGCATTCAGGAATAGCCACAGACGATGCCATGAACTTGGCAATGTCTGAACACGTGTTGCCTTTGTATGAAGCAGTAAAAGAGTTCATTGCAAACGAGGTAGACCCCATTACCGAAGAGTTCTATGCCCTTGGCGAAGGGCGTGCCGACCGCTGGGGCTACGCACCAGGTCAACTTGAGCTTTTGCAGTCTGTGAAAGATAAAGCGAAGGCAAATGGCTTGTGGAACTTCTTCTTGCCAAATGCCGAAACTGGTGAAGGTCTGTCAAATCTCGACTATGCCTACATAGCAACTGAGTTGGGTAAGAACCCCTTGGCTTCAGAGTGCTTGAACTGTTCAGCGCCTGATACCGGCAACATGGAAGTGTTGGAACGCGTTGGAACGCCGGCGCAGAAAAAGGAATGGCTTGAACCATTACTGCAAGGTGAAATTCGTTCAGCTTTTGCTATGACCGAACCCGATGTTGCGTCGTCTGATGCAAAGAACATTGCCACTACTGCAGTGCTCGATGGTGATGAGTGGCTCATTAACGGCGAGAAGTTTTATATCTCAGGTGCTGGTGACCCACGTTGCAAAATCATGATTGTGATGGTGATGACCAGCCCCGATGGTCCGCCGCATCGCCGCCAGTCGCAAATTCTTGTTCCTATGAATACTCCAGGTGTGGAAATACTTGGTGCAATGCATGTCTTCGGTGAAGACGATGCACCACATGGTCACATGCATTTGCGATTCAACGATGTTCGCGTGCCAAAAGAAAATATTCTTTTAGGTGAAGGTCGTGGTTTTGAAATTTCACAGGTTCGCCTCGGACCAGGACGCATTCATCACTGCATGCGCTCTATTGGTGCAGCAGAACGTGCTCTTGAGCTCATGGTGCGCCGCGGTTTGCATCGTGAAGCATTCGGTAAGCCACTCACACGGCTCGGTAAAAACCCTGAAGTCATTGCCAAAGCACGTATTGAAATTGAGGCGTGTCGCCTCATGGTGTTGCGTGCTGCAAAAGCAATGGACACGCTCGGCAATGCTGAAGCCCGTGTTTGGGTGAGTGCAGTGAAGGCGATGGTTCCGCAGCGCGTTTGCCAAATCATCGACGAGGCAATTCAAATGCACGGAGCAACGGGTGTTTCACAGTGGACGCCTCTGTCGCGTATGTACGCCAGTCAGCGCACATTGCGTTTGGCCGATGGGCCAGACGAAGTGCACTGGAGTGTTGTGGGTCGTGCAGAAATTGCTCGTTATGAAGACGACCCCGTGATAGGCACTCCAGAGACATACCGCGGTATGTTCTCTGGTCCGTCGTGACGTTGCAGTTCTAGCGTTGATGCGGGTGAGGAACTACCCGCACATCTAAATCAGAGATTCCAGCAAAGTCGCTGGGGTTCACTGTGTATAAAGGAAGTTGATGGGCTATTGCTATTGCGGCAATGAGCGTGTCGAATGCGCGAGCTTTTCTCTTGCTTCCACTATTGCGGAGTTCGGCTGCAATTCCGCCATAAATGCGTGCAGCCGATTCATTGAAGGGAAGCGAATCGAATTCACTCTCTGCAAGCTGCAAATGAAGTTGTCGTACTTTGCGTTCGTGTTCTGTTTTGGCAACAAGTGGCCCAACGGAAAGTTCGGCAAGTGTGATGCTGCTGATGACGGGAAATTCTGGCAGTTGAACTTCATCGGCCAATTCATTCAGCAAGATCAGAGTGCTGGTGTCAAGCAGCCCATCGGCGTCAGTGCTCACGAGATGCTCTGATCGATGATGGAGTCAATATCGCCACGCAATGCCACAGGGTCGAGCGAGGGAAGACCCTGCCACTTTTTTCTCAAGACACTCATGTGGGTGGGCCGTTGATGTACCGGATGCAGTTCTGCAACCTCAGCGCCATCTCGCGTCACCAAGAGGCTCTCACCCGACAACACGCGGTTGATGACCGCGGATCCGTTGTTGCGCAGTTCTCTCACGGTAATTTCCTTCATGCTGGCGAGTGTATCACCGGTGATACACAGTCTCTGGGGCTGCCTTATTGTGTGCGCTCGAGCCATTTTGCGGTCATTCGTGGGGGTGAACACCCTGACAGAATGCAGGGGTGAGCATTTTAGGAAATCGCGTAACCCGCATCGAAGATCCCCGTTTTCTGACTGGCAAAGGTACTTATATTGCCAACCTCAATCTGCCCGGGGCACGGCATATTTCCTTTGTGCGCTCTTCAATGGCGCACGCAAAAATCATTGGCATCGATGCGAGTGAAGCATTGTCGATGCCAGGTGTTATTGCGGTCCTAACTGCAGCTGATGTTGACATGGAACCAGCGAAGCCTTCAATACCTTTGTTGAATCAAGATATGCGACGCCCCTTCTTAGCAATTGACGTTGTGCGATTTGTTGGCGACCCCATCGCGATGATTATTAGTGAGACCAAGGAACAAGGCATTGACGCAGCAGAAACTGTTGTGGTTGATTACGACCCATTACCTGCAGTGCTCGATGTTGCCGATGCGCTCACCGATACAACAGTGTTATTCCCTGAAGCAAAAACAAACGTCGTCTTTACCTTGCCCACTCCGGCAGACCCATCTATTTTCGCCAATTGCGAAGTGGTCGTCGAACTAGCAATTGAGAATCAACGTGTTGCACCAGCACCCATGGAAGTACGTGCAGCAGCAGCAACATGGGACGGCAAGCGGCTGACGCAGTGGGCATGTAGCCAAGGCGCACACGGTGCGCGTGACGGCTTAGCAGCGGCTCTTGGTCTTGCTAAAGAAGATGTACGCACTATTACTCCCGATGTGGGTGGCGGGTTCGGTGCAAAAAACGGTGTGTACCCCGAAGAAATTTTGGTGGGTTGGGCCGCAAAGAAATTGGGTTACCCCGTGCGCTGGACCGAAACACGCAGCGAAAACATGTTGGGTATGGGCCATGGTCGTGGGCAACGCCAAATAGCAAAAATGGGTGGCACGCGAGATGGTCGTATTACTGCGTATCGCCTTGAGGTATTGCAGGATGCTGGCGCCTATGCGTGTATTGGTGCTGTCTTGCCCATCATGACGCGAATGATGACAGGTGGCGTGTACGACATTGCCAATATTGAATACAACTCGTATTCACTTGTTACCAACACCACGCCAATGGAGGCATACCGCGGTGCGGGTCGGCCTGAGGCAACGGCGGCAATTGAACGCACCATAGAAATGTTTGCGCAAGCTTGTGGCATCGATTCCACTGAAGTGCGTCGCAAGAACTACATCAAGCCATCTGCATTTCCACTCACTACATCTATGGGCGCCGCTTACGATTCTGGTGAATACGAAAAAGCACTCGACATGGCATTAAGTGCATCGGGTTACCAAGCGTTACGTGCTGAACAAAAAGCGCGCCGCGATCGTGGTGATGTTGTGCAGCTGGGTATTGGGGTTGCATCGTATGTAGAGACCACAAACCCCATGGGTAGTGGTGAGTACGGTGCCGTGGAAATTACCAACGACGGTGGAGCCATTGTGCGCACGGGTTCTTCATCGCATGGCCAAGGGCACCACACCTCGTGGGCAATGATTGTTTCTCAAAAAACAGGTATCCCGATGGACAAAATTGAGTTCCGCTTCGGCGATACCGACGATATTGAACGCGGTAACGGCACGGGCGGTTCGCGTTCGTTGCAAGTAGGTGGCACCGCCGCTCAAATGGCGGCAGAGAACGTCATTGAAATTGCACGCCAAAAGGCTGCCGACCTACTTGAGGCAGCACCAGAAGACGTGGTGCTCGACGCAGCAACTGGTGCATTCCATGTTGTGGGCTCGCCACGGCCAAGTAAAACATGGGCCGAAATTGCTATTGCATCGCCGGTTGCGTTGTTCGCAGAAGCCGACTTCACACCAGAGGGTGCAACATTCCCCTTTGGTACTCATGTGAGTGTTGTTGAAGTAGACACCGAAACGGGTTCTGTAGCCATTGTGCGCCACATTGCTTGTGACGATGCGGGCACCATTTTGAACCCGCTCATTGTTGATGGCCAAGTACATGGTGGCGTTGCGCAAGGTATTGCACAAGCACTACTTGAAGAAGTGCGTTACGACGATGGCGGTAACCCCATTACGTCGAACCTTGCCGACTATGCCTTTATTACAGCAGCAGAATTGCCGTCGTTCGAGCGCATTCCAATGGAGACCCCAACGCCACGCAACCCGTTAGGTGCAAAAGGTATTGGTGAAGCCGGAACAATTGGTGCAACTCCTGCAGTGCAGAATGCAGTTATTGATGCAGTGCATCATCTGGGCGTGCAACATATTGATATGCCATGTACGGCAAATCGTGTGTGGGCAGCTTTACAAAGTGTGCGTTAGTTAGAGCCGGCCAGGTGGAGCCGCGTCGGGGCGGTCTTTCCACATTTTCTTCGAGTCAAAGTCGAGTTTGTACTCTGGCTTCAGTTCAATCACAATGCGACCAGGTGAGTCGAGGTGCTCAAGAAAAGCTGCGGCGCCTGCAGGGTTGTCGGGGCGTACAGCATTGGCAAGCTCGGGAAGCATCCAGTCGCGCGTTGCGCGATCGTCGTGCACAATGCAGGGCCCGCGCAAAGACACTGTTTTTCCCGGGCCAATGTCGGTACCAACAGAAGAGATCATGACGGCTGCATAACCAGTGCGACGAATTGCCGCAACACGTGGGCGGGTAGCAGCAGCTGTCAGCCAAATGCTGCCGTTGCGCCACAGGTAACTCATGGCCACGCCAAAAGGTTGCCCTGCTTTGTTGGTCCATATAAAGGTGCACTCAATTTGCGTGTTCAGTAGTCGTTCACGCAGGTCGTCGTCGAGCCAACAATCTTCTAGGTGTTCTGCATCTCTTGCCATGTATTCACCATAGCCGATGGCACGGATCAGAAGTTATGGCTCA
>JBIKNT010000158.1:0-4206 GCA_044358465.1 Ilumatobacteraceae bacterium | reverse complement strand
GTGCAGAAACAGCGTCGGTGGGCCGGCGTCGGCGACCAGGGAACAGTGCAAGCAAAGTACCTACAGCCATCATTCCCCCACCAATCCACATCCACATCACCAAAGGCTTAATAAACACTTTGATCCGTGCTTCACCCGAATCACTTTTCACAGGTGGCTCGAGTGTGAGGTACAGGTCGTAGCGCCACGACGATTTCACGGAAGGCGTGCCGATGTTGTTGCCCATTTGTACAAATTTTGTAATTGCTGGCGCATAGCTTTTGCCACCATCAATTTGCACAAGTGCCTTTACTGCAGTTAAGCGATCTGTCTTTTCGTTCTCAAAGCCCTTTAACTCAAAAGTGTGCCCGCCAAACTCTGCAGGCGTGTTGAGCTTCAGTGTAAGTTCTTGCGATCGCGTGTACGAGTTTGATGCTGCGAGTGCAACAGCAATCAAAATGACGCCAAGATGCACGACCATTCCACCATTTGCACGACCAACGAGACCACGCAAACCCTGGCGTCGCGTTGCCAAAACAAGCTGTCTCAATGCTGCGCCACTAGCGAATCCACCCAATGTGAATGCCAAAAGCGCAGCCAACCCATCGGCGCCAACCAAAAGAGACACCACCAGCGTGCCGATGCCACACCACGCTGGCCAAAAAAGACGCTGACGTAAAACCTCTTCAGATGCTTTACGCCATGGCAAAACAGGCGCTATTGACATCATGGCGAGCATGGCAATGCCAATTGGTTTCGAGAGCTGGTCGAAGAAGGGTTCCCCTACAACAATTTGGCGATTTTGTAACGCCTCAATAACCAACGGGAAAACAGTTCCCAACAGCACCACAAAAGCAAAGAGTGCAAATAAAACATTGTTGGCAAGAAAAGCACCTTCACGCGAGATTGGCGAATCGATACTTCCCGGAGAACGCAACGAGTCTCCGCGCCAGGCAATGAGCCACAGCGAAACTGCAACGATGACTCCAAAAAAGACAATGAGATACTTGCCAATATCGCTTTCACTGAATGCATGAACGCTATTGAGTACTCCAGAGCGCGTGAGGAATGTACCGAGAATAGTGAGACTAAATGTTGCAAGAAGCAACGACAAGTTCCACACGCGCAACATGCCTCGGCGTTCTTGCACCAACACTGAGTGGATGTACGCCGTTCCTGTGAGCCATGGCAAGAAGCTTGCATTCTCTACGGGGTCCCATGCCCATACTCCACTCCAACCGAGCACTTCATAACTCCACCAACCGCCCAAAATAATGCCGAAAGTGAGAAGCCCCCATGCACACAGGGTCCACCGCCGCGTTTCAATGAGCCAGCCTTCACCCACACGCCCAGTGATGAGCGCAGCAATAGCAAAGGCAAACGGAATAGTGAAGCCCACGTAGCCCAAATACAAAATGGGTGGGTGGAAGAGAACCAAAATGTGGTTTTGCAAGAGTGGGTTAGGCCCTGGCCCATCGGTGACTCCTGGTGCACCCACGACAAAGGGGTTTGCCGGAGCAAAACTCAACAGAAAGAAGAATGCCAGAACGATAAACATCACTGCCATCGCCCATGCAATGAGTGGGTCGTTGAGTTTCTTGCGATACCGCCACACCACTGCTGCACATGACAATGCAAGAGCAAGTACCCACAACAAAATGGACCCCTCTAAGGCACTCCACACTGCAGTGAAGTTGTACAACGCTGGGGTGGAACGTGAGCCATGATCTTGCACGTACTGCAAAGAAAAGTCGCGCGTGATCATTGCGTATTCCATCGCGGTAATGGCCGCAAATGCAGCAAACAAAACAAGAGCAGCAAACCGTGGAATGAGGCGCGCAGTACGAGCCTCTTCATGATGCGTTGACTCTCGTGCAGTGTAAATAGAGGCAACAGCACCAAATATCGACGCAATGACCCCTAATAACAACGCGCCGCGACCCAAAGGCCCTGCAAGACCTTGGTTCACCGCTACATCTACTGCATCGGCAGTGAACATGCAGCGGCCTCAGCTTTGTCTATGCGTTCTTTGTTTTCCGTGGAGTACGCATTCGAATGTTTCACTTCAATGCGGTCACTGAGAAAAACTCCATTGACCACTCGACCGTGAGCAACCACAGGAATGCATTCTTGAAATACACCACCCGGGTCGCCGTCGTATCGCACTTCTAACGTGTCGTCATTGAACGACATTGAAAATATGGTCATTCCGGCTGCTTTTTTCAAACTTCCTTCGTCTACCGCGCCTTGTACTCGCAATCGACGAGTGCCTTCGCACCCGCTACGGACTCCCACCTCATCGACATTGCAGTAGTAATCGATAGCTGAAGATAAAAACTTTGTTACAACCACTCCGCCGAAAATAAGGATGACAGCTAGTAGCAGTGCAGGCTTCCAACGGCGTTTCCGTGAACGCACAGATGGTGCCGCGGGTACAGTATCTCGTGGAGAGAGATCGAGTGCATCATCTTCTATCGCCATGGTTTGTCACTCTCAGCAATTGCACTATTGAATTTGCGTGCTTGACGAAACATGCGCAGAACATACGCGCCCACGGCAACAAAGGTGATTACGTAGCCACCAACAATGAAACTGACATGATCCATTAGTTCACCTCATTTCGTCGTTCTTGCAAAGCTGCTTCCAAACCACCGTCATCTATTGCATCGGCAAGCGCAAGCACACGCTGTCGATGCAGCACCATCCACGTGAACAGCAAGGTGAACACCACCACTCCGAATAGCAAGGAAAACAACATGAGACCATCCATGGTGACATCGCCACTGGGTTGCAGAACAGAAGCCTCTTGATGTAGGGAACGCCATAACACCACGCTGAAATGCACAAGTGGAATTTCGAGCACAGCGAGCAGTGCAATCACACCACTGCGCTTTGCGCGCTGGTGATGGCTGCCGCCGAGGTCGCGCACTGCGAGGTAGCCAACATAAGTAACAAACAAGAAAGCTGTGGTGGTGAGCCGCGGGTCCCACTGCCAATAGGTTCCCCAGGTGATCCGGCCCCACAAACTGCCGGTTACCAAACAAAGACCCATAAATATGACACCCACTTCAGCAGATGCGCCAGCGATGCGGTCGAAGGTGAGGGAGTGCTGCTTGCCCCATAAATACATGGCCGAAGTAATTGCAGTGACAATAAATGCGAGGTATGCCACCCAGGCCGTGGGCACATGGATGTACATGAGGCGCACGGTGCTTCCCTGCACCACGTCTTCACCGGTGAAAAAGAGACCAAGCAAAGTGAGCATCACCGTGCCGAAGAGAACGACGATTCCGAGCCCCCGAGAAGCGCGGGTACCCGTTGGCGTATCTAGTGGTGAGGGGAAGGGGTGAAGACGGTTCATATGATTCTTAGGTTTCTCATCTGAAGATAGTTGCATTTGGCCATCTCTCACTCTTCTGTGAGAACACCAAAGGCAAGTGTTCCACCAAAACCAAAGAGAGCGCCAAATACAGCGAGCAATGCCACCCACGGCCACCCTTCGCCAAGAGTGGCGCCGCTGACTCCAAATGCCGATTCGGTTGCCCGGGTTGCGGCAATGAGAACGGGTGCGACAGCGGGCAACAACAACAGCGGCAAGAGGGTTTCACGGCCTTTTGCCGCTGCACCTAGTCCACCGTATAACGCTCCCATCGTCGCGATTCCGACATTTGCCAACACACTGACTGTGACGAGAAGCACTGCACCACTCCACGACAATTTCACCTGGTACAGCACCAACGACAACATCACAAGCACACATTCGAAGAAGAGCAGCTGCACAGCGAGCGCTACCGATTTACCCAAAAACACACCAGCCGACGACACACCAGCAACTTTGATTGCATCGAGTGCATTGTCGGCCGACTCAATGGCAAATGTCCGCTGAACGATAATCAACGAAGAAAACAAGACGGCAAGCCACACAAGACCTGGGGCTACTCGTTGCAAGATGCCATCGTTGTCGAGCGCAAAAGCAAAGAGCACCATCACAATTCCAGCAAATGGCAACACTTGGTTGACCAAAACCTTGCTGCGCCACTCAATGCGCAAATCTTTAGTGGCAATTGCTCGCGCAACTGACATCGTTGAAATGGAGTTCTGCGTCATTGCGCACCGCGTTCCACAATGGCACCGCCAACAACTTCAATACGACGCGTAGCAAGCGCGCCTGCACGTTCTAATTCATGTGATGCAACAACGACCGTTGCCCCAGCACTGGCAGCTTCA
>JBIKNT010000157.1:0-4207 GCA_044358465.1 Ilumatobacteraceae bacterium | reverse complement strand
GACTCTGGGGTAATGACTACTGGGTGGTGTGTGATGCCGAGAGAGGTAACAAATTCAGCAACGTTTTTCTGTTCAAAGTGTGGGTCTCCAAAGGAAAATGTGTATGTGTGCACCTCGTGCCCAAGCATTTTTAAGGTTGCTGCCACCAGCATGGAGTCGAAACCGCCAAGAAGAACAGCATGCTTTGTGCGGTTTCCTGCTTGCTCTTGAATAGCGCGAACAAACAGGTCATGTAGTTTCGGTATTGCCTCTGCGAAACTTGAGATGGAAGTCACGCTGACAGGAAAAACTGCCGTTGGCTCTGAGTGCGCTGTAGATGCAAAGAGGCGGGTGCCAGCTGGAAGTGACTGAATGCCGCTGTACACGGTGTGCACGCCGGGTAAGAATCCAAAGCCCAGTGCGAAGTCTTCGTAACTTCTATCAATGGTTGTGGTTTCTCGTAGCGCGTAGGCAAGCACTGACAAGGAACTGCTCGCCATGATCTCGCCGTTGGCCAGATGATGCACGAACATTTTATGGTTACCGCGGCCAGCGGCAACGACGAGGCCGAGATTGTTGTGAATGACGCAACCAACAACGTCGTCTGGTGACTTATCGAGAAATTTCTCAGAAGAAAAACTGGCAGTAGAAACAGCGGATCCGTAAATGACCCCAATACCGTTTTCATCGCTGAAGCCGTGAACAACGTTGACCGAACCAAACGAGCCGAGCCAGTTGTTGCCGGCATTGTGAGCATCAATGTTGCTCGCTTCGAAATGTTCAGCGGCACGACGCAGTTGCTGAAAGCGCTCGGGGTTGCTTCCGGTATATGCAATCACTCCATGCATTGGGCTGACGCCTTTCGGTAAACGAAGAAGTTAAACAGGTTCAACGCTTTGTGGTGTCTTTGTGGATCGCACAACAAGGTCGGCAAGAAGACCGATGGTGGTTACTTGAAGTGAAGCAAAAAACACAAGCAGGGTATTGGTAGACAGTCGGAAGTCTCGGCTGCTCCAGTCGAAGCCAAGTTTTGTTGCTCCAATGAGGAACAAGATGCCACCCACTGGAAGAAAAACCTTGAGTGGGTTATACGAAAGGGTCATACGAATGACCTGCAAGATGTAACGCCTGGTGTCTTTTAGCCAATGAAACTTCGAGCGCCCAGCACGTGGGAAATAGTTGATGGGTACGTAAGTGACCGAGTAGCCATTTGCCAAAAACGACATGGTGAGCGTGGTGACGCAAGAAAAACCATTGGGTAGGTGGTGAATGTATTGCAGAGCAACATCGCGACGAAATGCACGCAAACCCGAGTTGAGGTCTTTGATGTCGGTCTCGGTGAGGTAACTCGCAAGTTTGCGAATAAACCACTTTGCGGGCATGCGCAATAACTTGAGTGTTCCTTCTTCGGTGCGACGTGCCCCAACAACATGGTCGGAACCTTCTAACTGGTCGACCAGCCAAGGAATCTCATCGTTCGGGTAGGTCATGTCGACATCGGTCCACACCACGACGCGCCCGTAAGCGGCCCGTGTACCTGTGCGACGAGCCGCACCCGAGCCGCGGTTGACCGAATGGCGAATGAGGCGAATATCGGGAATGAGGGGGAGGTCGAGTTCTGAGCCGTCGTTTGATCCGTCATCTATGACGATGATTTCAAATGAGTACGAAGAGGCGCTGAGCGCTGTTCGAACTCGATCTATTTCGGCTTTGAGGTGACCGCGTTCGTTATACACCGGCAAGATGACACTGACATCAAGTTCTTTTGCGATCGTTTCCATATCAACACGAATCTAGACCGTCACGCAGCCACAAAATGAGACCCGTTGAAGGTTCAGTTGGCCCAACTGCCCAATTACCGTCGAATGGAGGCCGTTCTTTCGACCCAATGAAACAGTTGATGTCATCGGGCACACCATAAATGAGATTAAATCGCTGGGCTTGAACGGGGTGTAAGAGGTATCGGTAGTCGTAGAAGCTTTGCCCACCGTATGCGCCAGTGTCGAAGCCAACTACTTTTGCACCGCGATGAATGGCTTCGTTATCGAGAACAAGATCGGGTAAATAATCGCGGTAGTTCCGTACTGTTTGCGTTGTGGTGTATCCCGTGAAGAAAAGTGCAATCACTACGAAGAAAGAAATGAATGACTTTTCTGCAAACCGATGGACGAGGTAGAGCGCACTTCCTAACAAAGCAAAGATGCTGCTCAAAACAAAAAAGCTGCTTGGCTTAGTTGCTTTAATCGCCCAGTCGAGACCGATGGCATTTGGGCGAGCAAAGAAATCTCCTTGTTGAAGCATTCGATGCAGTACGTCGGCTCGACTGAGAAGAACAAGAAAGAGTGCAAGAGCGGGTATGAGCACAATGCTCTTCCACCACAACGCACGTGTTTTCTGAGGTGACACAATGAGCGCGCTCAATGCGATGGCAATGAGGATCGGCGAGACGACCCCAGAGTAACGGCCATAAACAACGTGATCGGGCCGAATGATCTTGACCAAGTTGAGAGCAGATGTGAGTTGAATAATGCCAATGGCGCCAAGTGTGAAAAGAGATGCCAAAGCAAAACCTGGACGTGTACGGCGCTCTGTGGTGGTGAGGTGCTTGAGCAGAATGAGTGCAACAACAATTACTAAGCCAAATGAAGTGGCAAATAGATACCAATTTTGTCCGCCTAGTGCACGAACGATGTTCCCCCAGTTGGCGGTATCGAAAAGCTTGTCTTTGAGCCGGCCTTCTTTGCCTGCTGCGCCCAGGTACAACTCGTTGCGCAACCACAAGTTTGCTTTTGCCAGCATGAAGTAGGTGAAAGCAGAAAGAAGAACGGAACCAATGGTGGTCAAGATGGATGCGCGGAACGCTTTGTTGACCACAGGGGCAACAACAAGAAGTAGAACAGTGAGCGGCAAAACCAAAGTGAATCGACCATGTGTGACTGCAAGGAAGGGTGCAATGAGCGCAAGGGCAATTGCAGAGCCGCGGGAGTTGTCGACGCAATAGTTGAATGCACAGTAAACAAGGACGGTAAAGCCCAAAATATTGAGCGACTCTGACCAGGCAAAAAGTGCGTTAGCGGCAACAAGCGGCATGAGTGCCACTGCGATTCCTAAAACACGCGAGTAGTTGCGGCTCAGTGCAAAGTATTTGCGTGTGTACAGGCTCAGAAAATGTGCGGTGAGTGCAACAAATGCAAAGTTGAAGAACAAGGAAATGCGAAATTCACGAGACATCGTGCGGCCAATGAGTGCAGCAAAGGCAGTAACAAAACTGAACCCAATGGGGTAGAAAGATCGAAACTCATCGCTGAGGGGAGTTTCATTGCGACCAATGAGCAACTGGCCATTGATGAGAAAGCCCAATTCATCGGGGCGTACAGATGGCCCGTAAATACGTAAAGCAACATATGACGCAACGACGAAGGTGAGAACTGCACTTACCCATACAAAACGGGTAGTAAAGAGTGTTGGCTCAGAAGTAGCGACGTGAGTTTCTTCTACCATCCTCTGTCGACCCATTCTTGAAGGTGCGGACGCTCAGTACCAATAGTTGTATTTGTGCCATGGCCTGGCAGAACAATGGTGTCGTCGGGAAAGACAAACAGTTTTTGCTCAACTGACTCAATGATGGTGGTGAAGTCGCCGCCTTCAAAGGTTGCATTGCCGGGGCCACCAGGAAACAAAGTGTCTCCGGTGAAGAGCAACGGCGTATTGGCTACCTGGAAGGAAATGGATCCTTCGGTATGGCCAGGATTGTGAATGACATGCAAACGCATGCGACCAATTTCCACCACTTCTTGATCGTCTAGAAACACGTCGTATCCCACATCAACAAGGCGTGGTGCGTCGGCGCGTGTAACGGCAACTTCATACCCTGCTTCGCGCATTGCGGGAATTGCTTGGATGTGATCCCAATGCCCATGGGTTTCTAATACTCGCCGTACCCCAAGTTGTTCACAGAGTTCTAAAAGGAGTTCGTGTTCATTTGCGGCATCAATAAGCACACCTTCGCCTGTTGCCTTGCAACGCAGCACAAAAACATTGTTTTCGTATGGCCCAACGACCACTTTGTGCACTTCAAGATCGCTGTTTGACCAATGCAAAGTTTCCTTGAGAGCGCCGTCGTTGATCACCCATTAAGTCTTGCAGAAATGACGTTAAAGCCAAGGCCAAGTGCCACGGTGAGCTGCGCGGCATCGAGCGTGGCAAATGAAACGGGGCGAGGAAGACG